>CAXBKI010000719.1:0-1504 GCA_963975955.1 uncultured Devosia sp. | reverse complement strand
GACGCCATGGCAGGAAATCCAGCGCGGTATCGTCGCCCAGCTGGCTGACGATACCGCGCTGGATTTCCTGCCATGGCGTCTGGCTCTTGGGATATTTGTAGCCACCCGAGGCTTCGAGCGCGGCCCGGCGTGTCGCGATCTCCTCGTCCGAGATCAGGATATTGGCCTGGCCGGTATTGAGGTCGATGCGGATACCGTCGCCCGTCTTCAGGATCGCCAGATTGCCACCGGCAGCCGCCTCGGGCGAAGCGTTCAGGATCGAGGGCGAACCCGACGTGCCGGACTGGCGCCCGTCGCCAATGCAGGCCAGCGCCGTGATGCCTTTCTTGATCAGATAGGCCGGTGGCCGCATGTTGACCACCTCGGCTGCACCGGGATAGCCGATGGGGCCTGCGCCGCGCATGAACAGCAGCGTGTTCTCATCGATTTCCAGCGCCGGGTCATCGATCCGGTGGTGATAATCCTCGGGACCATCAAATACCACCGCCTTGCCTTCAAACATGCCGGGATGCTCGGGATTGTTGAGGTAGCGATCGCGGAACTCGGTCGAGATCACGCTGGTCTTCATGATGGCATTGTCGAACAGGTTGCCGCGCAGCACCAGGAAGCCGGCATCCACCTTGAGCGGATTGTCGAAGTGGCGGATCACCTTGTCGTCCTGCACCGTGGTCCTGGCGCAGTTTTCACCCATGGTCTTGCCGTTGACGGTCGGGGCGTTCTCGCGGATCAGGCCTTGGCCCATCAGCTCGTTGACCACCGCCGGCACGCCGCCGGCATGGTAGAAGTCTTCGCCCAGATACTCGCCGGCCGGCTGCAGGTTGACCAGCAGCGGCACCTTGTGGCCATGGGTCTGGAAATCCTGCAATTCCATCTCCACGCCGATATGCTTGGCAATGGCCTGGATGTGGATGGGAGCATTGGTCGAGCCGCCGATGGCCGAGTTGACCACGATGGCATTGACGAAGGCATCCTTGGTCATGATGTCGGAGGGCTTGAGGTCCTCATGCACCATGTCCACGATGCGCTTGCCGGTGCGATAGGCCATTTCCTGGCGATCGCGATAGGGCGCCGGAATCGCTGCCGAACCCGGCAGCTGCATGCCCAGGGCTTCAGCCAGCGAGTTCATCGTCGAGGCCGTACCCATGGTATTGCAGAAGCCCGTGGACGGCGCCGAAGAAGCGACCAGTTCGATGAACTGGGCATAGTCGATCTCGCCTGCCGCCATCATCTGGCGGGCCTTCCACACAATGGTGCCCGAACCCGTGCGCTCGCCCTTGTGCCAGCCATTGAGCATCGGTCCAACCGACAGCGCGATCGCCGGGATATTGACCGTTGCCGCACCCATCAGCATGGCCGGAGTGGTCTTGTCGCAGCCAATGGTCAGCACCACGCCATCGAGCGGGTAGCCATAGAGCACTTCAACCAGGCCCAGATAGGCCAGGTTGCGGTCGAGACCGGCGGTGGGGCGCTTGCCGGTTTCCTGGATCGGGTGCACGGGAAACTC
>CAXBKI010000718.1:0-1518 GCA_963975955.1 uncultured Devosia sp. | reverse complement strand
GTGAGTTTGTCGAACCACGAGCTCGCAGCCACGAAGCAATGGCTCGCCCATGCCGACCCGGAAAACAAGAACGGCGCCCGCAGGCGCCGTTCCTTTGATTGATCAGGATTGCCTATTTCAGGCCGAGCGTATCTCGCATGGTATAGAAGAGGTCGGTCTGATCGGTCAGGCCAGAGACATTGGCGGCATGCGGACCAAAGGCCGCGACGCGCAGCTGGGCACCGGTATGGGCCTGCGAGTCGCTTTCCGAATTGCCGTAGCTGATATCCATGACCGCGCCATCCTTGGTGGTCAGCGCCGCGGTGAGACCGGGAGCCGCCTCGCCATTGCCGATGATCTGGCTCGAATGCGCATGATCGGCCGTGACGATCAACAGCGTATCGCCATGCTCCCTGGCAAAGGCCAGGCCAACCTGGACAGCGGCATCGAGGTCGACGGTTTCGCCGATCTGGCCGCAGGGATTGGCGGCGTGGTCCTGCTTGTCGATCGAAGCGCCTTCGACCTGCAGGAAAAAGCCCTTGTCATTGACGCTGAGCAGTTCGATCGCCTTGGCCGTCATATCGGCCAGCGAGGGCTGCGTGGCGGGCCGTTCGGGGTTGGCGGCGCAGGTGATGGCCGGCTGGTCGAGATTGCCGTGATAGCTGGCGATCGGGCCGGTCATGCTGATGGGCATATTGCCCTCGGCAAAAGACCAATGACCGGCTTGTCCTGATTGGCGACGGTGAGCGCCTGCAGCTCATCTGCGGTGGTGACGATGGTGAAGCCCATGGCCGTGGCCTGCTCCATCAGCGTCTTGCCCTCATACTCGCCGGCAGCGGCGGTTTCTTCAAATGTCTTGGACCCGCCGCCCAGTACCAAATCAGCGCGCGCCGCCAGATACTGCTCGGTGATCGAGCCGGCGCCGCCATTTTCCAGGGCGTTGCTGGCGCAGGACTTGGCGGTTGCCACCGGGCCGTAGCACTTGCGGCCCGTCACATGCGAGACGAGCGCCGCTGGGGTGGCGTCCTGGATTTCCGAGGTCGACACGTTGCCCGTCGCCAGGCCATTGGCCTTGGCCAGCTCGAGGATTGTCTGGTGCGGCTGTTCCTTGATGTCGACGCCCAGGGCGCCGTTATAGGTTTTGACGCCGGTCGACCAGGCCGTCGCCGAGGCTGCCGAATCCGTCACATAAGCGGGCTTGCCGGTGTCCTTGCTCAGGGCATAATGGGTGTACTGACCGGTGATCGGCAGCGCATCGATGCCGGCAAAGAAACCACCCGCGCCTTCGGCGTAATTCCGGGCCACGGTGATTTCGGAGTCGCCCATGCCGGCGGGCGCCACCAGGCTGGGTGATGTCGCCGGCGGCCGCGCGCACCATGATGTCATTTGCCTCCTGGGCAATGACGGTCACGCTTGTCAGCAGGCTCAGCGTCAAGGCGAGCATTATGGTGTGAGAGAGCTTCATCAGGGGGCCTTCGAACAGATTGGCGGGTTCCGCTCAATGCGGGTCAGCAAATTTTACTGAGGCACCGCAACAGT
>CAXBKI010000717.1:0-1522 GCA_963975955.1 uncultured Devosia sp. | reverse complement strand
GAGCGGGCTGACGCGCTTGGCGCCCACACGGTGGGCATTCGCGGCGAGCATTTGACCATCGTGCCGGAAAATGGCACGTGGTCGGGCAAGGTCATCCATCGTGAAAATCTGGGCGCGGACAGCTATGTCTATCTGGAGATGGGTACCGAAGAGCCCGTCGTGGTGCGCCTTGATGGGGCCAATGAGTATAAGAGCGGCGACGTTGTGCACATCACGCCGATGCCTGAGCGCATTCACCGTTTCGACGCTGCGGGCAAGCCGATCGCCTGAATCGACGCGGCCGGCAGGATTGTCAAACTCCTGCCACCTGCGTCATGCACTGCGTCACCACGCGCCTGTTCCAGCGCCCTGGCCGGGGTGGATTGGGTCCTCTTAACGTGCCAATTTACTGCTGTGCTGCGCCTCCCCCTGCGGCACTTCCAAAGGAGACTTCCATGCCAATTCGTACCCTGGTCTGGGGCGAAAATGTTCACGAGCAAAAGAACAAGATCGTTGCCGACAACTATCCCGAGGGGATGCACAACCAGATCGCCAAGCTGCTGGCCAGCGACAGCAATATCGTGGCCAAGACCACGACGCTGCAGGAGCCCGAGCATGGCTGCACCGTCGAGGCACTGGCGGAAACCGATGTGCTGATCTGGTGGGGCCATGCCGCGCATGGCGATGTCGCCGATGAGATCGTCGAGCGGATCGCGCAGCGCGTATGGCAGGGAATGGGCCTGATCGTGCTGCATTCGGGGCATTTCTCCAAGATTTTCAAGCGTCTGATGGGCTCGCCCTGCGCGCTGCACTGGCGCGAGGCCGGCGAGCGGGAACGGCTCTGGGTCACCAGTCCCGGCCACCCGATCGCCAAGGGCCTGCCGGCCTTTTTCGAGCTGGAAATGGAAGAGATGTATGGCGAGCCGTTCAGCGTGCCCGAGCCGCTCGAAACCGTGTTCGTCAGCTGGTTCCAGGGCGGGGAAGTGTTCCGCAGTGGCCTGACCTATCGGCGTGGCGCGGGCAATATCTTCTATTTCCGTCCCGGCCACGAAACCTACCCGACCTATCACGACGATACGGTGGGGCTGGTGCTGCGCAATGCGGTGAACTGGGCCTATAATGCCAGCCAGCACCCTGAACTGCTCGATGCCCCCAATACGCCGGTGGACGAAGCGCTCGAGCCCATTGAAGAACGCGGGCCCAAGCTGCATCACGGTAGGCAAGAAGGCTTCAAGTAACAGGTCGTCTTCCTCTTCCCATCACGGCGTTACCCTGGCGCAGGCCGGGTAACGCCGTAATGGCGCAATGGACATCTATGGCGGGGTGGAGTGCGGCCGGCGCCGCGACGACATCGCGTGCTTTCAAACATCGCGGCCCCTCGGCGCCGCTCAGGGAACTATGATTATGCGTCTGCTCATTCTGGGTACCGGTGGCATGGCCAATACCCATGCCAAGCATTTTGCTGCCATCGAGGGGGTGACTTTGGTTGGCGGGGTGGATGTCGATCCGATGCGGGTCGAGGCGTTCAACAAGGTGCACAATA
>CAXBKI010000716.1:0-1533 GCA_963975955.1 uncultured Devosia sp. | reverse complement strand
CCACCATCTGCCGCTGCCCGCCCGACAGTTCGCCCGCCGGCTGGCGCCGCTTCTCGGCCAGCACCGGAAACATCTGGTAGACCCACTCCATGGTGGCGGTGAAATTGTCCCGACGCGTGAACGCCCCCATTTCGAGGTTTTCTTCCACGCTCATGGAGGTGAACACGTTCTTCTCCTGCGGCACAAAGCTCAGCCCCTTGGGCACCAGCTTGTCAGGCAGGGAATTGGCAACGTCCTCGCCATCGAATTCGATCGTGCCGCCCGTCACCTTGAGCAGACCAAAGATGGCCTTGAGCGTCGTCGACTTGCCCGCGCCATTGGGGCCGACTATCACGCCGATGTCGGACTGCTCAATGGCCATGTCGACCCCATTGAGGATCGGCGCGCCACCATAGCCGCCGACAACATGCTTGAGTTCGATCAATGCCATTACGCTGTCTCCACCGGCGTGCCGAAATAGGCCTCGACAATCGCTGGATTGGCACGGATTTCGCTCATCGGGCCCTCGGCAATCTTCTCGCCCTGCGCCATCACGATGATCGGATCGCATAGCCGCCCGATCAGATCCATGTCGTGCTCGATGACAAAGAAGGTGTAGCCCAGCTCGACATTCATGCGCTCGATATTGGCGGCCAGATCATTGAGCAAGGTCCGGTTGACGCCAGCGGCCACTTCATCGAGCAGTACGACCTTGGCATCCACCATCATGGTGCGCCCCAGTTCGAGCAGCTTTTTCTGCCCGCCCGACAGATTGCCCGCCAGCTCATTGCGAACATGGCCCAGCTTGAGAAAGTCGATGACGTCGAGAGCCTTCTTGCGAACGGCGGTCTCGCGCGATCTCGATATGCCGGGGCGGAACCACATATTGCCCAGATATTCGCCCGGCTGGTCGCCCGGCACCATCATCAGGTTTTCCAGCGCCGTCATGTTGGAAAACTCGTGCGCGATCTGGAAGGTGCGCAGCATACCCGCGCGGAACAGCTGGTGCGGGGCCAGTCCGGTCACGTCCTTGCCGTCAAAAATCACCGTGCCCTCATCAGGGACAATATTGCCGGCCACCATGTTGAACAGCGTCGACTTGCCCGCGCCATTGGGCCCGATCAGGCCCGTGACGGAGCCGCGTCGTACCGAAAGCGAGCAATTGTTGACGGCGGTGAGACCGCCAAAGCGTTTGCTGACGTTGCGAACGTCGATAACCAAGTCGGAGGACACCAAATTTCGTCCCGTTTCCTGAAGCCAAGGATGCCTGGTTCAATCCAGGCGATTTTGGGGCATCTGCTCATAAGGCAGGCAAACGGTCAACCTAAAGCCCGCGCAATCCCGGCCGGGTGCGTTCACAGATAGGCCAGCACGGCATTGGCAGTGGCTTCGTTATTGGCACACATAACGTCGTAAAGCGTCGCCAGACGGGTCAGCGCCTTGACGTCCACATCATGCGGCTGGGCCGAGAGCGGGTCGATGAAGAAGATCAGGACATCCAGCCGGCCCTCGGCGATCATCGCACCCAATTGCTGGTCGCCGCCCAGCGGCCCG
>CAXBKI010000715.1:0-1545 GCA_963975955.1 uncultured Devosia sp. | reverse complement strand
AGCGCACCCAGGGCGCTCGTGATAACGCCGACAAAATTGTCGGTCATCGGGTATAGGGAAATTTGTGCGCCGAAATACATGGCCCGCCTCGCTCCGCTGGTATTATCCAGATCAGCTTGAGGGTTTACAGGCATGCGCCCGCGTCTCAGCCCCGGCTATACGGAGCACCCCTGTGGATGGCCAACAAACAATCGCATTTCGGCACAATGCGCAAGAGGGAGCTTAACTGATTGAGTAAGCAGCACAAAACCAGCCGAGCCGGGCGAATCAGCCCTGCCTAGTTGGAGAGGAGGCGGTGAATGCCCGGCGATGACAGCAGGTCTCGCGTCCCCCCGCCCACCAGCCATTCGCGCAGCCGGCTATGCCCATAGGCACCGCTGACAATCAGGTCCGCATCGGCCGCCTTGGCGGCAGCAAGGATGGATTGAGCCGCCCCACCTTCATTGGGCAGGACGTCCCCGCGTGCCTTGACCCCATGGCTTTCCAGCCAGGCGACAGCGTCCTGCATGCTGGCGCGTTCGGGGCCCAGGCTGCCTTCATCGATCACCACGACCTCTACATCGCTGGCGCTCTTGAGCAGCGGCAACGCGTCGACCACGGCGCGGCGCGCCTCCTTGGTGTCTTTCCAGGCGACAATGACCTTGGCGGCCTTCAGCGTCGTCGATCCGGCAGCGGCGATCAGCACGGGGCGGCCGGCGCCCAGCACCACTTCGCCGATATCGATGGTGCGATAGCCATCGTCGCGAGCCTCTCCGGGAGAGCCGATCACGATCAGGTCGGCGGTACGCGCCGCGCCAATAAGGCCCTGCGAGGGTTGCTGCACAAGGCCAACCCATTTGTGGTTGAGTTCGGCTGGCACCAGTTCGGCGAATTTGTCACGGGCAGTGGTCAGAGATGCCTCGATTTCGCCGAGCTGCTCGGTGTAGAGCGCGGCCGCAACGTCGCCGGCCCCCATGCTGGCAACGACCGGGGGTTGCGCGGCAACGAACCCCGTCAGACTTGCATTGTGACGACGCGCCAGATCAACCGAGAGGGCGACCACATCTGGATCAACCAGATCGATGGTCAAGCCAACGAGGATATTACGAATTTCCATCTCAAAACTCCCGAGTTTCATGCCGCCAACCTAAGTCAGATGCGAGATGATGCCTTGATTCCGATCAAATCTGACGCGGTTCGTGCAGCCGGTCTTTTGGGCCACCAAGCGGCCGATGCTATTCCCGGTGCTCGGGCATCGTCTGAACCTGCTTGCTGGTCCAGCTGGTGATGGCATGCACACCGCCAGTCTCGTCGCGCATGAACTCCAGCTGCCCCAGCCCGACCGCGACAGGCTTTGAACCACCGCTGGCTTGACTGACCTCGACGATAACCTGGCAGGCGGCGCCGCTACCATGCAGGTGCGAGACCCGGCCCAGCACGGTATCGTCGGCGCCGTAGATGGTTGCGCCCTTCAGGGTCTGGGCAGTCAGTTCTTCGCCTTCCAGGCGCGTATGGTGGCTGTGGTCCATGGCTCGATATCCTCGCATTGTGCTGTAGGAACTTAAC
>CAXBKI010000714.1:0-1546 GCA_963975955.1 uncultured Devosia sp. | reverse complement strand
CGCCTATCCCAGCTTCAGCCTCTACCACGCCACCAAGTGGGGCATAGAGGGCTTCGTCGAATCCGTCGCCCAGGAGGTGGCCCCGTTCGGCATCACGTTCATCATCGCGGAGCCCGGCCCGACAGGCACCAATTTCGGGGCGAACCTGGTTCAGGCCGATGCGATGGAGGTCTACGCGGAAACACCTGCCGGTGACGTGCGGCGCATGATCAACGACGGCAGCTTTGTGCTCAAGGGCGACGCGACGCGAACCGTGGCCGCCATGATCGCAGCAGTTGAAAGCGCGGCGCCGCCTCTCCGGCTGGCGCTGGGCAGCACGGCCTATCTGTCGATCTCGCAGGCCCTTTCAACGCGTCTGGCAGTCCTTGAGGCGCAGCAGGAAACTGCCAACGCCGCCGACCGTCAGGACCAGTAAACTGCGCAGAAGGCAGAAGGTCGGCAAGGCCCGGCACCGCCGCATAAAACACCATATCGCCAGCGAAAGGCTGCGCGCCCTGCTCGATATTGGTCGCAAGGCAGTCGCGCAGCCACATCATCCCTAGAGGAGGTAGATCAATCCTGTTGATGGGTGGCTCGTTCGACATGTCGGGCTGCGTGTTGTAAATGTGCGCGATGTTTGCTTGGAGCAGATGCAAGCGAGCCTTATGTTGGTTTGAGGACCATTGAGTAGTGTATGTCGGTCGAACCTCGCCGCGACCGATAGCAGGGATCATGAAAACGTGAAGCGACGTGTGAAAATGATCGACGTCGCGCGGCGCGCCGGCGTCTCGCAAACCACCGTCTCCCTGGTTCTCAACAATATTGCCGGCATCCGCATCGCCGAAGCGACCCGCGCTCACGTCATCGAAACCGCCCGCGACCTGGGCTATTCGCCCGGGCCGATGCTGCATGAGCTTCAGGCCGAGCATGTCCCGATCATCGGCGTGTTGATCAACGAAATTTCCTCGGCCTACCCGATCGACATCATCGATGGCCTGCACGTGACCGCCCGGGCCGCAGCAATGCAGCTGGCAGTCTTCGTCACCGATGGCGTGGTGGAGCGCGAGGCCGAGGCGCTCCAGTCGCTGCGCCGGCTCGGCGTCGAAAGCGTCATCTATGCCAATACCTTTACCGCTGCCGTGCACCCGACCGAAGATCTCAGCAATTTTCGTCACGTCTACGTCAATTGTTTCCGCAATGACGGCAGCGGCACGGCGGTGATCCCGGGAGAGCGGGCCGCCGGCTTTGCCGCCGCGCAATATCTCATCGCCACCGGCTGCAGGCGGCTGGCGACCATTACCGGCGATGACTGGCATTCGAGTGCCCAGCGCCGGCTCTCCGGCTTTCGGCGCGGCGCCAAGGCCGGTGGCCTCTCGATCGAACCGGCCTATGTCAGGCATGGCGACTGGGGCCATCGGCGCGGGCGTGAAGCCATGATCGAGTTGCTCGCCCTGCCCCAGCCGCCCGACGCCGTGTTTTGCCAGAATGACATGCTCGCGCGGGGTGCCCTGGCCGCCATTGCCGAGGCCGGGCTGTCCGTACCCGGCGATATTTCCGTCCTCGGTCT
>CAXBKI010000713.1:0-1553 GCA_963975955.1 uncultured Devosia sp. | reverse complement strand
CTATACCTGCCCCATGCATCCCCAGATCAGGCAGGACCACACCGGCAACTGTCCCATTTGCGGCATGACGCTGGAGCCGGAAATGCCGACCGCCGAAAGCGGGACCAGCCCCGAGCTTGCCGATATGACCCGGCGCTTCTGGTTTGGCACCGCATTGGCAGCGCCGGTATTTGTGCTGGAAATGGGCAGCCACCTCTTTGACTTCCATAGCTTTATTTCGCCCCAGAACATGAACTGGGTGCAGCTGATGCTGGCGACACCGGTGGTGCTGTGGGCTGGGTGGCCGTTTTTTACGCGGGGTTGGGATTCCTTGCGCAATCGCAGCCTCAATATGTTCACCCTGATCGCCATGGGCATCGGCGTAGCCTGGCTTTACTCGATGGTGGCCACGCTGTTGCCGGGGATTTTCCCGCAGGACATGCGCGCCATGGATGGCGCTGTACCGGTGTATTTCGAGGCTGCTGCCGTTATCACTGCGCTGGCGCTTCTGGGGCAGGTCCTGGAACTGCGGGCGCGGGAAAAGACATCGGGCGCGATCAAGGCCCTGTTGAACCTGGCCCCAAAGACTGCCCGTCGTGTCGGTGCCGATGGGACCGATCAGGAAGTCCAGATCGAGGAAATCGCATTGGGCGACCACCTACGTGTCCGGCCCGGGGAAAAAGTGCCGGTCGACGGAAAGGTGCTCGAAGGGCGCAGTTCGCTTGATGAATCGATGGTTACAGGGGAATCCATGCCGGTGACCAAGGACGTTGGCGCCAAGCTGATCGGCGGCACCATCAATCAATCCGGTGGGCTCGTCATGGAAGCGACGGGGGTCGGGCACGATACCATGCTGTCGCGGATCGTGCAGATGGTCGCCAGCGCGCAACGTTCTCGCGCCCCAATCCAAAAACTCGCCGATCAGGTTTCTGGCTGGTTTGTCCCACTGGTTATTGGCATAGCCATCCTGGCCTTTGCCGCCTGGGGCATCTGGGGGCCGGAACCGCGGTTCGCGTTTGGCTTGGTCGCTGCGGTGTCAGTGCTTATCATCGCTTGTCCCTGTGCTCTTGGGCTCGCAACGCCAATGGCAATCATGGTCGGCGTCGGCAAAGGTGCCAGCCTGGGCCTGCTGATAAAGAATGCCGAGGCCCTAGAGCGCCTTGAACGGGTCGACACACTGGTTGTCGACAAGACCGGCACGCTGACCGAAGGCCGCCCCACGGTCACGGCCATCGTTGCTGCGGACGGCATTGATGAGTCCGAATTGCTGCGTCTGGCCGCAAGCCTTGAGCGCGCCAGCGAGCACCCTCTAGGTCAGGCCATCATCGGAGCGGCCAACGATCGTAAATTGAAGCTGTCCGACCCAACAGAGGTGGATTCCCCCGTTGGTCGGGGATTGACCGGCACGATAGACGGCAAGGTCGTCTTCATCGGCAGTGCTACCTTTCTTCAATCGGTCGGCATCGAAACCAAGGACTGGCAAAAGCGAGCTGACGATTTACGCACTGAAGGCGCGACCGCAGTGATCGTTGGCATTGGCAAAGATGTCGCCGGACTGATTGGCATCTCCGACC
>CAXBKI010000712.1:0-1553 GCA_963975955.1 uncultured Devosia sp. | reverse complement strand
CCCGAGCCATTCCTGGTGATGGCGCGCAGGAAGGCGTCGGCCTTGGGCGCTGCCACCTCGAAGATGGATTCGGTGTCGAAGATGCGGATCGAGCCGATGGCGGTCTTGGTGACGTCGCCGGCCTTGCACAGCATGGGCAGGATCCAGCGCGGTTCGGCGCGCTGCTTGCGGCCCACATTGACCTTGAACCAGGTGCCGCCCTCGAAGCGTTCGCGGCTGCGCGGATCGCTGTCGCCAGGCTTGCCGGGCGTGGGGTTTTCCGTAACGTCTTCGGGCGCCGGACGGGCTGCCAGCTGCTGGCGCAGATAGGCGGCGGCAATGGCTTCGCCGCTGTGACGCTCCATCAGCTGGGCGACGAACTCGGCCTCGTCCTCGGCGATGGGCCGCGTCAGGGCCTCGTTGCTGAGGATGCGTTCGCGGAAGCGGGCGTCGATTTCCACGGCGGTGGGCGGCGCCATCATGTCGACATCGAGCTTGGCCGTGCGCAGGATGCGCTGGGCCACGTTGCGGCGGTGCATGGGGCTGATGATGACGCAGGTGCCCTTGCGACCGGCGCGACCGGTGCGGCCGGAACGATGCAGCAGGGTGTCGGGATTGGTCGGCAGATCGGCGTGGATCACCAGATCAAGATTGGGCAGATCGATACCGCGGGCAGCCACGTCGGTGGCCACGCAGATGCGGGCACGACCATCGCGCATGGACTGCAGTGCATTGGTCCGCTCGGCCTGGCTGAGCTCGCCCGACAGGGTCACCACGTCAAAGCCGCGATTGTGCAGGCGCGCCGACAGATGCTTGACGCCTTCACGGGTGGAGGCGAAGACAATTGTATTGGCCGCCTCGAAATAGAGCAGCGTATTGATGATGGCGTTTTCGCGCTCATTGGCGGGGACCAGCATGAGCTTGTAGTCGATATCGGCATGCTGTTCGCCGCCGCTGGTGGCCGCGACGCGCAGCGCATTGCGCTGGAAGGTCTTGGCCAGCTGGGCGATGGGCTTGGGCACGGTTGCCGAGAACAGCAAAGTGCGACGGTCTTCGGGAGCCGCGTCGAGAATGAATTCGAGATCCTCGCGGAAACCCAGGTCGAGCATTTCATCGGCTTCATCGAGTACGACGGCGCGCAGCGCCGACATGTCGAGAGCGCCCCGGGTGATGTGGTCGCGCAGGCGGCCGGGGGTGCCGACGACGAAGTGCACGCCGCGCTCGAGCGCGCGGCGCTCGGTGCGGGCATCCATGCCGCCGACGCAAGTGGCCATTCTGGCGCCGGTTTCGGCATAGAGCCATTCGAGCTCGCGCTGGACCTGCAGCGCCAGTTCACGGGTGGGGGCAATCAGCAGCGCCAGCGGGGCGCCGACTTCGGTGAAGCGCTCGGCTTCGCCCAGCAGCGTGGCTGCAATGGCCATGCCGAAGGCAACGGTCTTGCCCGAGCCGGTCTGGGCCGAGACCAGCAGGTCGCGGCCGGCGGTTTCATCTTCGATGATCGCGGACTGGACCGGGGTCAGGGTCTCGTAGCCCTTGGCAGCGAGGGCGCGAGCGAGTGGGGGCGAAATGTTTTC
>CAXBKI010000711.1:0-1564 GCA_963975955.1 uncultured Devosia sp. | reverse complement strand
TGGTTCGGCTATGACGAGCCGAACTTCACCTATTCACCGCACGGCAAGAAGCTGCTGGGGGAACTGACGGCTCTCAGCGCCACCCCGCCGCATATCCGGACGCATAACCTGCTGACCTCGGGCGATGGCGTCCCGGCGCTCAAATGGGGATCGACCAACGCCTATACCGAGGATGCGGACGGCAATCCGGTCTATGACTGGACCATCATGGACAAGATTTTCGATGCCTATGTGGAAGCGGGCAATATTCCGCTGGTGCAGATCGGCTTCATGCCCGAGGCACTGTCGGACTTCGCGGGCGAATATCGGCACCACTGGGAGCCCACGGACAAGTACGCCACCATCATGACCGGCTGGGCCGTGCCGCCCAACAATCTCAAGAAATGGGGCGACCTGGTTTATGCCTGGGCCCGGCACATGGCCGACCGCTATGGCGAGGAGGAGGTTTCCACCTGGCCCTGGGAAGTGTGGAATGAACCGGATGGCCTCTACTGGCACGGCACGATTCCGGAATTCTGCGAGATGTATGACGTCAGCGCCAAGGCGGTGAAGCGCGCTTTGCCCAAGGCCCGGGTCGGCGGGCCGCACACCTGTGGCGGCTTCTCGAACCCCAAGGCGCAGACCTTTCTGCGGCAGTTCCTGCAATATGTGGTCGACAACAACTCGCCGATCGACTTCATCGCCTTCCATGCCAAGGGCAATCCGGTGATCTGGAAGGATCACGTGCGCATGGGGCTGCACAAGCAGTTGCGCGACATCGAAACCAATCTGGACATCATCAACGAGTTCCCCTCGCTGACCCATCTGCCGGTGATCATCGGGGAAAGCGACCCGGAAGGCTGCGCGGCCTGTTCGGCCCGCGTGCACCCGCAGAACGGCTATCGGAACGGGCCGCTCTACGGGGTCTATGTGGTGGAGAGCATGCTGCGCACCTATGAGCTGGCCAAGCGCAAGAACATCCATATCGAGGGCGCCGTGACCTGGGCATTCCTGTTCGATGACCAGGCCTGGTTCGACGGGTTCCGCGACCTAGCGACCAACGGGGTGGACAAGGCCGTGCTCAATGGCTTCCGCCTGCTGGGCAAGCTGGGCGGCGACTGGCTGGCCAGCGACAGCAGCCACCGCCGCGCCATCGATGACATCATGGAACACGGCGTTCGCGCCGATCCGGATGTCAATATCGTTGCCACGCGCGACGAGACGGGGGTGAGCATCCTGGTCTGGCACTACCATGATGACGACGAGGCGGGCCCGCAGGCCGAGGTCAGCATCGCCGTCGATGGCTGGGGCAACCGCAAGGCGTCGCTCAAGCACTTCCGCATGGATGAGAGCCACTCCAACGCATATGGCGTCTGGCTGGCGATGGGTAAGCCGGAGAATCCGCAGGGCGCCGACTATGACCGCCTGGAAGCCTCGGGTGCCCTGGCGCAGATCGAGGAGAGGTCCGACGTGCCCGTCGAGGACGGGACGATAAAGCTGCAGACCACGCTGCCGCGACAGGGCGTCTCCCTGCTGCGCCTTGAGTGGTAGATAGCGAGCACGAGTGCGCCCCCCCCCCCCCCCC
>CAXBKI010000710.1:0-1571 GCA_963975955.1 uncultured Devosia sp. | reverse complement strand
GCGGCCGGGGCCATAGATGCCGGCCAGGCGCAGGATGGTCAGCGGCACGCCGCGCGCGACGGCGTAGTCGCGCCAGGCCTGTTCGGCCGCGACGCGGCGGTCCGAGCGCTCATTGCGCGGCACCAGCGGCGCGGTTTCGTCGATCCAGGCGCCACCGAAATCCCCGTAGACCCCGACCGTGGAATAATAGCACAGCCACTCGAGGTCCACCGCAGCGTCCAGATCGGCGCGGTGCTGCAGCAAGGCCGGGTCACCGCCGGCGCCGGGGGCAATCGAAAAGATCACATGGCTGGCCGCCCGCAGGTCGGGGCCCAGCGTGGCGCCCGGCGCGGTGCCGTCAAAGACGTGCGCGTGCAGTCCCTTGGCGTTTAGCAGCGCGGCCTTTTCTGCGCTGCGCACGGTGCCCCCGACGTTAGCATATCGGGCGGAAGCGAGACATCGCATCGAAGCTGCTGTTGCTGAAAATCCAAGGCCGAAAAAGAAAGCGTTCATGCGATATCCATGGTCCATTCGCTGGCGACGTCAGGGTCGGTTTCCCGCTCGGCGCAGGCGGTGCGCAGGGCTTCGGCCCGGGCCGGATCGAGCCGCCGCAGCGCCCAGATCGCGGCGCCCCGCACCAGCCCGTCATCGTCGGCAAGGCGCGCCTCAACCAGCGGCACCAGGCCAGGATCGCCCGAATTGCCAATGCCGATCAAGACATTGCGCAGAAAGCGACCCAGCCCGATGCGCTTGACCGGGGAGCCGGCAAACAGGGCGCGGAACCCGGCATCGTCGAGCTGCACCAGCTCGGCCAGCGCCGGGCGCTCCAGGTCCGCGCGCGCCTGCAACCTGGCCTCGCGGCTGAGCGAGGCGAACTTGTTCCAGGGGCAGACCGCCAGGCAATCGTCGCAGCCATAGATGCGATTGCCCATCGGCACGCGAAACTCCAATGGAATCTGACCCTTATGCTCCACCGACAGATAGGCCAGGCAGCGCCGGGAATCGAGCTGGTAGGGCGCCGGGAAGGCATTGGTGGGGCAGACGTCAAGGCAGCGCGTACACGAGCCGCAGCTGGGCGCATGGGGTTTATCCCCGGGCAGTTCGGCATCGGTTAGAATGGCGCCCAGAAACAGCCAGGAGCCGAATGCACGACTGACCAGAACGGTATGCTTGCCTTGCCAGCCCAGCCCGGCTGCCTCGGCCAGCGGCTTTTCCATCAATGGCGCCGTGTCGACGAAGACCTTGACCGCCGCACCCGAACGCCGCGCCAGCAGCCCGGCCAGCTCCTTGAGCTTGCCCTTGATGATCTCGTGATAGTCGCGGTTGCGGGCATAGACGGAAATGGCGCCCAGGCTGGGCTCGCCCAGCAGCGCCAGCGGGTCCGATTGCGGGCCGTAATTGATGCCGAGCAGGATAACCGATTTGGCCTCGGGCCAGAGCATGGTGGGACTGCCGCGCCGCGAGGCGGTGTCGGCCATCCAGTCCATGTCGCCATGCCAGCCGGCTGCCAGGGCCGAGCGCAGCTTTTCGGGCAGGTCGGGCCGCGCATCGGCAGCGGTGATGCCAAAGCTCTCAAAGCCGAGCGCCGCGGC
>CAXBKI010000709.1:0-1572 GCA_963975955.1 uncultured Devosia sp. | reverse complement strand
TAAAGCTCACATTGTCGACCGGCACGTCGAAATGCCCGGTCCTGACCGTCGACAGCCGCGACACTACCAGCTTGGGCGGGCCCAGCGTCCGACCCTCGGCGCGCACGATATCCTTGAGCCCGGCGCCGATCATCTTTTCAGCCATCGAGCGCGAACTCTCGGCCTTGGGATCGCAGGTATCGACCAGCCGCCCGCCGCGCAGGATCGTGGCGCTGTCGCACAGCGCCTTGATCTCGTGCAGCTTGTGGGAAATGTAGAGAATGGAACATCCCTGCGCGGCCAGCTTGCGCAGCACGTCGAACAATTGCTCGACCTCCTGCGGCGTGAGCACCGAGGTCGGCTCGTCCATGATCAGCAGCTTGGGATCGAGCAGCAGCGCACGGACAATTTCGATCCGCTGCCGCTCGCCCACCGAGAGCGTCGCCACCGTGCGATGCGGATCGAGCAGCAGACCATATTGGCTCATCAGCGCACGAATGCGGGACTCCAGCGCCCGCGCCGGAATCTTGGCGTCCATGCCCAGGGCGATGTTTTCGAGCACCGTGAGCGCCTCGAACAGCGAAAAATGCTGAAACACCATGCCGATGCCCAGCTTGCGGGCGGCCTTGGGATTGGCGACCGTGACCGGCACCCCATCCCATTTGATCTCGCCGGCATCGGGCTGCATGATCCCGTAGATCATCTTGACGAGGGTGGATTTTCCCGCGCCATTTTCGCCCAACAGGGCGTGGATCTCGCCCGGCCTGACGGCAAAACTGACATTGTCATTGGCCAGGACGCCCGGAAAGCGCTTGGTGATGCCGGTTAGTTCCAGCCGATACGACATACTAGCGTCCAATCGCCACCCCCCTTGATCCGGGGGTGTCTATCCGCGCAATTTCAGCTTCCCATTGCCCAATGTGAACCATAATTTCGGCCGCCGCCAGTGCCGCGATCACTTCGGGCCGCTTATCCCCAAGGCCCTGCCGCCCAATGGGCAGGACCAGCCGGTCCAGCGCCGCAGCAGTGCCGCCCTCGCCCCTGTACCAGCTGGAAAACCGTGCCCGCTTGGTCGCCGAGCCGACCATGCCCACATAGGGCGCATCGCTGCGGGCCAGCGCTTCCTGCGCGATCAGGAAATCGAGCGCATGGTCATGGGTCAGGATGACAAAGCTGCTGCCCGGCGGCGCGCTGCGCACCACCGTCTCGGGCATGGCCACCGCCCGCGACACGATATGCGCGGGCAGCAGATCGAGTTCCTGCCGCCGCGTATCGATGACGCTCAGCTGCACCGGCAGCAGCGCCAGCATCTGCGCCAGCGCCCGCCCGACATGACCCGCGCCGAACACATAGACATGCGGCAGTGCCGCGTCGGCGGGACTGAGCGCAATGCCTACCCGCCCGCCACAGCACTGGCCGATTTCGGGCCCCAGCGGCACGTCCATTGCCTCTTCGGTCCGCCCGGAAACAATCAGGCGCCGCGCGTGTTCGATCACCATATATTCGAGCGCGCCACCGCCGATGGTGCCGAACAGTCCGTCGCGGCCCACCAGCATGAACGTCCCCTGCGCACGCGGGCTCGAGCCCCGCACC
>CAXBKI010000708.1:0-1578 GCA_963975955.1 uncultured Devosia sp. | reverse complement strand
CCCGGAGCGATCCGGGCCTTTTTTGCTGGTGTGTTGAGGCGGGACCGCTGACGGTCGGCTCGATGCAGGGATGCCGGATCAGCAAAAGCGCCAGAATGGCAGCATCGGTAACCTGCGGCTTGCGCAAAGTGCCCGGGTTCAACTAGCATGGGCCGATCGGCGCTTTCCCTCCAGTTCGCATTTTCCGGAACGTCCCGATGCGTGGGACATTAACACTGCATCTGACGCGCAACAGGACGGAGAATACCAATGCTATGGACAATCGCGATCATACTTCTCGTACTTTGGGCTGTCGGACTGGCATTCAAAGTTGCAGGTGCGCTGATCCACCTGTTGCTCGTGATCGCCCTCATCGTTGCCGCCTTCAAGCTGTTCGCCGGCCGAAAATCGTGACGATCGTAGCTCTTGGGCGCCGGGACGTTTTCTGAGGCTTGCTAACCACCGCTGAACCGAGGACGTCAGTCAGTCTTGCGAAGTGCCGGCGGTTCACTAAGCTGCAATTTGCAGCGAAATGGAGCGATGCGATGAAAACTGACAATGAGCCATAAAGAGGCGATCACCGGTCTCATTGGTGTCGTTGCCGGGGCTGTTGCAGGTTTCAGGTTCGGAATTGCCTACAACCTCATGGGCGGCTTTATCCTGGCTTTGCTCGGCGCCACCATGGGTTGGACGTTTGGCAGGATGTTGTGGCACTAGGCAACCGCAGATCGATCCAGTTGGGGTGCTCGGAGAAATGTAAGGCGATGCCAGCAGGGTGAAACTGGCCAGGCGTCCAACCCTAGCGGCGGTGCGCGAACTCGATCCAGGAGCCCCTGTGGGGGCGCAGGCGGCGCCCGGTATGAAGTCTTCCCTCAGCCCATGACATTGCCTGGTCGGTGCAGCACGAAGGCTATGAAAAAGCCGACATAGACCAGGGCCGGCACCAGCAGCGCATAAAGCCCAAGTCCAGCATAACCGAAACCGCCGAGCAGGCCGCCCAGCAGCAGCGAGAACCAGACCAGCAGGTGCTGCGCCCAGCGCCAAGGCGGGGCGATGCCGCGCAGGGCGCGGGCAAGATCCTGCCCGGCGCCAAACAAGGTCCCGGTGACAAAAGTCGTGCCGAGCCGGACCGAACCGGTGGACGGCATGATGGCGTTCTGCGCCCCGGCGCCGGCGGCCAGGAACAGCATGAACTGGCCGGGTTGGCTACCCAGTGCCGCGCCGGTCATGGTGGCGATGAAGCTGGCCACCACGATGGCGGTGACCGCGCTTGAACCCCAGCGTGGCCCTGCCATCAGGCCGACCATCGATCCCAATACGCTGCCGGCAAAGAACAGCGACACCAGCGCGCCGGTCAGCAATGCGACCGACCAGTTTGCCTGCGCGAGGGCGTCGCCCAGCTGGGTCGTGTTGCCGCTGACAAAAGATGTGAAATGGCCGCCCAGCTCGATGAAGCTGACGACGTCGGCAAAGCCTGCCGAGGCCGTGAGCAACAGGCCCAGGCTGAGTTGCGGCGTTGGCGTCATGGAGTGAGTCTCGCGAAATTGACCTGGCTGAGCCTGTCTGGTCAGCGGCGCGGCGGCAAGGGGATTGCGCGGC
>CAXBKI010000707.1:0-1581 GCA_963975955.1 uncultured Devosia sp. | reverse complement strand
AACCGACGCCCCGGACGCGCCCGTGCCTGCCACTACCCCCTTGTGGAGACCACCCATGCCGGTTGAACCGATTCTCGAAGCGCGAAACCTGTCCAAGACCTTCCGGGCCGGCGGCTCCGTGCTGGGTAAATCCTTCCATGCCGTCAAGGGTGTCAGCCTGAGCGTGGCGCCGGGTGAGACCCTGGCCATTGTCGGCGAATCGGGCTGTGGCAAATCCACCCTGGCCCGCATGCTGGTCGGCCTCGAAACGCCCGACGAGGGCGACATCCTGTTCCGGGGCACGCCGATCAAGCGTGACCGCGCCCTGCGCCGCCAGGTGCAGATGGTGTTCCAGGACCCCTATATGTCGCTCAACCCGCGGCGTACCGTGCTGGACATCGTCGCCGAACCGCTGGACGTGCATGGGCTGGCGAGGGGGGCTGCCCGCAAGGCCCGTGTCGAGGAATTGCTGGCCGCCGTGGGACTTGATCCTGCCGCTGCCGCACGCTTTCCGCATGAATTTTCCGGCGGCCAGCGCCAACGCATCGGCATTGCGCGGGCCCTGGCGGCCGAGCCATCCGTGCTGGTCTGCGATGAGCCGGTTTCCGCCCTCGACGTCTCGGTGCAGGCGCAGGTGGTCAATCTGCTGATCGACCTGCAGGCGCGCCTGGGCATCGCCATTATTTTCATCGCCCACGACCTGGCGGTCGTGCGGGCGATTTCGCAGCGCGTCATGGTCATGTATCTCGGCCGCGCCGTCGAAGCAGGGGGCGCCGATCAGGTATTGGTGCAGCCACGGCACCCCTATGCGGTAGCACTGCGCGGCTCGGCCCTCGAGCCCGACCCGGCCCGGGCGAGGCTGGCGCGGGGTACCGCGGCGCGGGGCGAGCCTCCCAATCCCGTCAATCCGCCCCCCGGTTGCCGCTTCAATCCGCGCTGCAGCCGGGCCACCGATATCTGCCGGCAGGAGGAACCGGTGCTCAAGGGATATCCGGGGCTGAGCGCGGTTGCCTGCTACCACCCCGTTGCTTCTCCAGCGCTGGCCGAGGTCTAGCCTCGGCCCAGCCGATCCAGCAGCGCCGCGCCGGTGCGAATGCCTTTGAGAAAGAGGTCGATTTCCAGATTCTCATTGGGGGCGTGATTGGCTTCATCGGCATTGGCATAGGGCATGACGAAGGCCGGCACGCCCAAGATCTTGGTGAAGACATAGTCGGGCAGGCTGCCCCCCGCGCAGGGATAAACCAGAGGCGCCTCACCGCGAGCTTCCAGGATAGCCTCCTGAACGAGGAGTCCCCAGGGATCGTCGAGCGGCGTCTTGGATGGCGACATCGAGCCATGGATCAGCAGCTCGACGTCAGGCGCATGCCTGGCGACATGCGCCTTGACGCAGGACTGCACGTGCTCGGGCGTCATGGCATTGACCAGGCGGATATCGAACTTGGCCACCGCTTCGGCCGGCAATACCGATTTGCTCCCCGGCCCGCCATAGCCCCCATGCAGGCCATTGATGGTCAGGGTGGGATGGAACATCAGCCGGTCCCAGAACGGACGATCAGCCGGCTCGTCCAGGCGGGACAAGCCCATTTCGGCCATATAGGCGGG
>CAXBKI010000706.1:0-1582 GCA_963975955.1 uncultured Devosia sp. | reverse complement strand
CGAATATGCCGCCATGTATGGCCCGACGACCGGCGACCGGGTGCGGCTGGCCGATACCGACCTCATCATCGAAGTCGAGCGCGATCTGACCACTTATGGCGAAGAGGTGAAATTCGGCGGCGGCAAGGTGATCCGTGACGGCATGGGCCAATCTCAGGCGAGCCGCGCCGAGGGTGCGGTGGATACCGTCATCACCAATGCCCTGATCGTCGATCACACCGGCATCATCAAAGCCGATGTGGGGCTCAAGGACGGGCGCATCGCCAAGATCGGCAAGGCCGGCAATCCCGACACCCAGCCCGGCGTCGATATCGTCATCGGCCCCGGCACCGAGGCGATCGCGGGCGAGGGCAAGATCCTGACCGCCGGGGGCTTTGACAGCCATATCCACTTCATCTGCCCCCAGCAGGTGGATGACGCGCTGCATTCCGGCATCACCACCATGCTGGGCGGCGGCACCGGGCCCGCGCATGGCACGCTTGCGACCACCTGCACGCCGGGGCCATGGCATATCGGTCGGATGTTGCAGGCGGTGGACGGCCTGCCGATGAACTTCGGCTTTGCCGGCAAGGGCAATGCCTCGCTGCCTGCCGCGCTGATCGAGCAGGTCGCGGCCGGCGCCTGTTGCCTCAAGCTGCACGAGGACTGGGGCACCACGCCCGCGGCCATCGACACTTGCCTGAGCGTGGCCGAGGATATGGACGTGCAGGTGATGATCCACACCGACACGCTCAACGAGTCGGGCTTTGTCGAAACCACGACGGCCGCCTTCAAGGGCCGCACCATCCATGCCTTCCACACCGAAGGTGCCGGCGGCGGCCATGCGCCCGACATCATCCGCGTGGCGGGCGAACCAAACGTGCTGCCCGCCTCCACCAACCCGACACGGCCCTACACTGTCAACACGCTCGAAGAGCATCTCGACATGCTCATGGTCTGCCACCATCTCGATAAGAACATCCCCGAGGACGTGGCCTTCGCCGAGAGTCGCATCCGGCGCGAGACCATCGCCGCCGAGGACATCCTGCACGACATGGGCGCATTTTCCATCATCGCTTCGGACAGCCAAGCGATGGGACGTGTGGGCGAGGTGATCATCCGCACATGGCAGACCGCCCACAAAATGAAGCTGCAACGCGGGCGCCTGCCGGAAGAGACCGGCGAGAACGACAATTTCCGGGTGCGCCGCTACATCGCCAAATACACCATCAACCCGGCGATCGCCCACGGGATCGGCCACGAGATCGGCTCCATCGAAGAAGGCAAACGCGCCGATCTGGTACTGTGGGATCCGGCGTTTTTCGGGGTGAAGCCCGACATGGTGCTGATCGGCGGCTCGATTGCCATGAGCCAGATGGGCGACGCCAACGCCTCGATCCCGACGCCGCAGCCGGTCTATTCGCGGCCCATGTGGGGCAGTTACGGGCGCAGTGTCGAACGCGGTGCGGTGATCTTCGCCTCGCAGGCGTCGATTGATGCGGGCGTCGGTGGGCAGTTGGGGCTGGCGAAGGAGCTGGTCGCGGTGAAGGGGACGCGCGGCATCGGCAAGCGGGACATGGTTTTGAATGATGCGCTGCCCGAG
>CAXBKI010000705.1:0-1584 GCA_963975955.1 uncultured Devosia sp. | reverse complement strand
CGGCGCCCCGAGGTGGCTTTCGTCTCACTGCTTCTAACTTACTCAGGGGCGGTTGCCGCCTCGGGGCCCATCCGTCTTCGAAACCCGCATTGCAGGCGGCGCTTTTGCGCGCGCTGCTGTTGACAAATCCCGCGCCAGAGCGTGTCTCGCGGGCACAATTGGAGTGCCCGCCATGCAGGACTATGTCCGCCGCATCCTGACCTCGTCGGTCTATGAAGTCGCCGAGGAAACCCCGCTCGACGCCATGCCGATGCTGTCGGCCCGGCTGGGCGCCGAAGTCCTGCTCAAGCGCGAGGACATGCAGCCGGTATTCTCCTTCAAGATTCGCGGCGCCCATAACCGGATTGCCCAGCTCGGCGCGGCGGAGCGGTCACGCGGCGTCATCTGCGCCTCGGCCGGCAACCATGCCCAGGGCGTGGCGCTGTCGGCCAGCCGGCTGGGCATCCGCGCCATCGTGGTCATGCCCACCACCACCCCGGCCATCAAGATCAACGCGGTGCGCAAGCGCGGAGGCGAAGTGGTGCTGTTCGGCGACGGCTTTGACGCCGCGCGCGGCCATGCCGCCCATCTGGCCGAAAAGCACGGCTATGTCGTGGTCCATCCGTTCGACGATCCGGACGTGATTGCCGGACAGGGCACCATCGGCATGGAATTGCTGCGCCAGCACCCGGGTCCGATCGGCGCCATCTATGTGCCCATTGGCGGCGGCGGGCTGGCGGCCGGCATTGCCGCCTTCGTCAAATTCCTGCGCCCCGAAATCCGCGTCATCGGCGTCGAACCCGAAGAGGCTGCCAGCATGCAGGCCGCCATCGCGGCGGGCCATCCGGTGGCGCTCGACCAGGTGGGCCTGTTCGCCGATGGCGTGGCCGTGCGCCAGGTCGGCGACGAGACCTTCCGCATCTGCCGCCAATTGCTCGACGACATCGTCACCGTCAGCGCCGACGAGATCTGCGCCGCCATCAAGGATATCTTTGACGACCATCGCGCTATTGCCGAACCGGCCGGCGCGCTGGCTCTGGCAGGGCTGCGACGCCAGGTCGAGCGCGGCGCGGCGCCGGCCGGCGCCCTGATCGCCATCAATTCGGGCGCCAATGTCAATTTCGACCGCCTGCGCTACGTTGCCGAACGCGCCGAGATCGGCGAGCGCGCCGAGGCCCTGATGGCCGTTGAAATTCCCGAGCGCCCCGGCAGCTATCGCGCCTTCATGCGCCTGCTCGGCCCCCGCTCGATTACCGAGTTCAACTACCGCTTCGCCCCCGGCAGCAGCGCCAAGATCTTTGTCGGCATCAAGCTGACCGGCGGCGACGCGGAAAAGCACGAGATCATCACCCTGCTGCGCACGCACGGCCTGACGGTCACCGACATGACCGACAATGAAGTGGCCAAGCTGCATGTCCGCCATATGGTGGGCGGGCGGGTGCAGGACCTGGGCAATGAAGTGGTCTACCGCTTCCAGTTCCCCGAACGGCCGGGCGCCCTGCTGAAATTTCTTGAAGGGCTCAATGACGCGTGGAATATTTCCCTCTTCCACTACCGCAATCACGGGGCTGACTATGGCCGCGTGCTGGTCGGCGTCCAGGTGCC
>CAXBKI010000704.1:0-1599 GCA_963975955.1 uncultured Devosia sp. | reverse complement strand
TGGACGGGATCGCCGAAATGATCCACGACGTGCAGGTGGAAGCCACTTTCCCGGACGGCACCAAGCTGGTGACCGTGCACGAACCGATCCGGTGAGCCGTCATGCTTGAGCTGCGCCCGTCCTGCGAATGCTGCGACAAGGATCTGCCGCCCGCTGCCGCGGACGCGATGATCTGCAGCTTCGAGTGTACCTTCTGTGCGGCTTGCGTCGAGCACCGGCTCGGTGGCGTCTGTCCCAATTGCGGCGGCGGCTTGGTTGCCCGCCCCATCCGCCCGACCGGCAAGCTCTCCAACAATCCAGCCTCCACCACCCGCATTTTCAATCCCGCCGGCTGCGGTCCGGCCAAAACTGCGTGAGAATTCCATGATCCCAGGCGAAGTCATCACCCTGCCCGGCCAGATCGAGCTCAATGTCGGGGCGTCGCAAATCACCATCGAAGTGGCCAATACCGGCGATCGTCCGATCCAGATCGGCTCGCACTACCATTTCTTCGAGGCCAATGCCGGCCTGGCCTTTGATCGCGACCAGGCGCGCGGCATGCGGCTCGACATTGCAGCCGGAACCGCCGTGCGCTTCGAGCCGGGACAGGCCCGGGAGGTTCGGCTGATCCCCTTTGCCGGCGAGCGCGCGGTGTTCGGCTTTCGCCAGCAAATCATGGGGAACCTGGACTAGCGCCGAGACCACACCGAAAACGCCCAGCAAGGGCGCCCATATTCATAACGGAGCTGGCCATGATTACCGACGCTGAAACCGCAATGCTCGCCGAAATCACCGCCATCGTGTCCTACCTTCATTCCAGCGGCACGTCAGATGGGCAGACCATGTTCATGCTCGGTGCCGGGGCTGATCGCCTGTGTGCGACACGCATCGCCCAGACCTGGACTGGCTTCAAGCGCATGTTGGGCACCCCCGATTTGATCCCGCTGCTCAAGCAGCTCGATGCCGAAGGCACCGCCGCCTTGCGGGCCGAACAGGGCCGTCAGGCCTATGCCTTGCGCGCGCTCGCCCTTTCCCTGGCGGCCGTCAATGTCAAGCAGGACATCACCAAGGCCGGCGCAGCCCTGCTCGACACGGTCATCGAGGCCGCCATGACCAATTACCGCACCAACGCCAAGCCCGCCCAGGGCTGAACCTGAACGAGGACACCATGCCTGCTCGTATCTCGCGCGCCACCTATGCCGACATGTATGGCCCGACGACCGGCGACAAGGTTCGCCTGGCCGATACCGAGCTGTTCATCGAGGTGGAGAATGACTTCACCACCTATGGCGAGGAGGTCAAATTTGGTGGCGGCAAGGTTATCCGCGACGGCATGGGCCAGAGCCAGCGCACCCGCTCGGAGGGCGCGGTCGATAGCGTCATCACCAATGCGCTCATCGTCGACTCCACCGGCATCTACAAGGCCGATGTGGGCCTCAAGGAGGGCAAGATCGCCGCCATCGGCATGGCCGGCAATCCCGACACCCAGCCAGGCGTCAACATCATCATCGGCCCCTCTACCGAAGCGATTGCCGGCGAGGGCCGCATTCTGACGGCGGGTGGCATGGATGCCCATATCCATTTCATCGCACCGCAACAGATCGAAGAAGCGCTGATGAG
>CAXBKI010000703.1:0-1600 GCA_963975955.1 uncultured Devosia sp. | reverse complement strand
GTCCATCTTCCGGTCCGGCCAGATGCACGGAGAGCTCGATACCATTGGTCTTGATGCGGGTCGGTGCGGGGAAATCGCTCATGAAGCCTCCATTTTGGCCCAGACTAGCGAAGCCTCAGGCCTTTGTCGCCACTGCCGCCCGGTCGCGCCGCAACTGGCTCCAGGCGAAGGTCGCGACGCCGCCCCAGATCAGCACGAAAGTGACCAGATGCGCGGAGGTAAAGCTTTCCCCGCCCATGACAGCGATGGCGAATTGCAGGCTGGGCGCCGTGAACTGCAGCAGGCCCATGGTTGAAAGACGCAGGCCGCGAGCACCGATAATGTAGAGCAGCAGGGGTACGATGGTGACCAGGCCGGCGAGGATCAGAAGGCTGGCCTTGAGCGGACTTTGCAGGAACTGCCCCTCACCCGACATCTGTATCCAGACCACGGCCCCGAGCGCGACGGGCAGCAGGAAGGCGGTTTCCCAGAACAGGCCGATCCGCCCGTCGACGGCGACGGTTTTGCGCAGATAGCCATAGGCGGTGAAGCTGCACGCCAGCGCCAGCGAGATCCACGGCACAGTTCCCGCCGCGATGATCAGATTGAGCACGCCCAGCGTCGCCAGCACGATGGCCGAGATGCGCCAGGGCCCGAGCGGTTCGCGCAGGACAAACACGCCGACGGCCACACTCATCAGCGGGTTGATATAATAGCCGAGCGACGCTTCGAGAACGCGGTCATTATTGACGGCATAGATGAAGAGCAGCCAGTTGACCGAGATCAGTGCCGATGTCGCGGCCAGGGTCAGCAGGACGCGCTTGTCCTTCAACGCATCGAAGGCCGGGCGCAACTTGCCGGCAAACCACAGCGCCGCAAACAGCATCGGTAGCGACCACACCACCCGGTGCGCCACGATCTCCAGCGCGCTGGCAAAGCCGACCAGCTGGAAATACAGGGGCGAGACGCCCCAGATCAGATAGCCGGCCAGCCCAGCAAACAGGGCGCGACGCATTTCAGTTGGAGTGGGCTCGGTCATGGGTCGGGCTTTCACACGGGAACAAGCCACGCACATAGGCAGTTCGTCTGGCCCTGGCGACCCGATTCATGCGGTTGCCGGCTATGCAGATCCGCCGCAGCCCCTGGCCCTGCACCGCCCTGCGAGCCAGGGCGGGCGCGGGCGGGCAGAGTGGTGTTGGCCGGCGCCGTGCTCAGCCGCGTTTCAGCAGACCGCGATTATTCAGGCCTTCGGCGATCTGGACCGCGTTGAGGGCGGCGCCCTTGCGCAGATTATCGGCGACGATCCAAAGCGCCAGGCCATTCTCGACCGTCGGGTCTTCGCGGACGCGGCTGACGAAGGTGGCGAATTCGCCGACGGATTCGACCGGCGTCATGTAGCCACCATCCTCATGCTTGTCGATCACCATCAGGCCGGGGCTCTCGCGCAGCAGGGCCTTGGCTTCCTTGGCACTGAGCGGGTTTTCCAGCTCGATATGGGCGGCAATGGAGTGGCCGACGAAAACCGGCACGCGGGCGCAGGTCGCGAACAGCTTGATCTTGGGATCGAGGATCTTCTTGGTCTCCATCACCATCTTCCACTCTTCCTTGGTGGAGCCATCCT
>CAXBKI010000702.1:0-1602 GCA_963975955.1 uncultured Devosia sp. | reverse complement strand
GGGATGGCGGGCATAGGTGGCTCCTTCTGTTGGACCGGAGCAATACCCATTCCTCGCTCCAAGCGCCAGAACCTGGCCGTGCGGTGCGACAAAACTGGTCATCGAGCACATTGCGCTGTTTTCATCGCGGCGGCGCTGTGACACAGCTTTTCCTCATTCGATGATTAACCCGACATGTGATTCAACAGCACGAGCTCAGGAGACCAGATGCGTTTGCGACAGTTATTGGCCCTGCTGCTCGCCCTGGCCCTCACCGGTTTTGCTTTGCCGCTGCACACACCCCCCGCATTCGCGCAATCGAGCACGGCCGAGATGCCGCCCATGCCGCGTCCGCGGCCGCTCGGCCTGCCCGCCGAACCCACCGTCCCGCCCGCGGCCGGTGCTGCGGCGGCGGCAGCGATCGACGCGGTTACCTCCGTGCCGCAGCCCGTCACCCTGACCGCCCATATCGTGCCTGATGGCGCGCCCATCCCGGACGGCGTCGTCTGGCGGGTCTTTGAAAGCACGGCGGGTGCCGATGGCGAGATGGCACTGATGGCCAAGTCCGATCAGGGCGTTGCCGAACTCAATTTGCCCCCGGGCGAATACGTGGTGCACGCCGCCTATGGCCGGGCCCAGATCAGCGAGTCGATGTCGGTCGTGCCCGGCGCCAATGCCTATGACTTTGTTCTCGACGCCGGTGCGTTGCGGCTGAATTCAGCCGTCACGGGGGACATTCCCATTCCGCCTGCCATGCTCAAGTTCGACATCTTTGTCGGCGACGACGCAAACCGGGCGATGGTGGCCGAAGGCTTGCTGCCGAACGACATTGTTACCCTCAATGCCGGCACCTATCACATCATTTCCCACTTCGGCACCGTCAACGCCATCGTGCGGGCAGACCTGCGCGTCGAGCCCGGCCAGCTAACCGACGCGACCCTCTATCATCACGCCAGCCAGATCGCCTTCAAGCTCGTCTCGGAGGCCAATGGCGAGGCCATTGCCGACGTCGAATGGACGGTCAAGACCGCCGATGGCGAGACGGTTTTCACCGATCTCGGCGCATTTCCGTCCACTGTCTTGGCGGAAGGGGACTATCTCGTCTTTGCCAAGCAGGGCGATCAGGTCTTCAATCGCGAGTTCCAGGTCAGCGCCGGATCGCCGCGAGAAATCGAAGTTCTCACGACGGTCTATTGACCCATCCCAGCCATTATTTGCCCCAACCGGGCAATATCACTGTTTCAACCATTGAAGCCCCGACGCCAAAGCCCCAGATTGGGCATTCAATCGGGGGGAGAACCTGAATGCTTTTCAGCTCATCGACCACACGCCGCCTCGGCACCCTGGCCACCGCCTGCCTGCTGGGTGTGGCTTTGACCGCAACGCCCGCCCTGGCGCAAAAGACCAAGACCAAGCCGGCGCCGCAGGCTCAGGCCGACATTGCTCCGGCCAGCACCACAATCGACGTGACCATCCCCAGCATTGACGCCGTCGACTCCAATGACGACGAGGCGACGCTACGCGCCATTTTGGCCGGTAATCTGGTCGATAACGCCGAGGCTCTGGCTGGGTTGACCGCGACCAGCATCACCATCCCCCAACTCGTGCTGGAGGCCAGCAATA
>CAXBKI010000701.1:0-1605 GCA_963975955.1 uncultured Devosia sp. | reverse complement strand
CGGATTCAGGATCATCCCGAGCAGCATCGAATTCTGGAAAGATGGGGAGTTCCGGCTGCACGACCGCGTCCGCTTTACCCGCGCATCGGTCGATCAGCCCTGGACCAGCGAGCGGCTCTATCCGTAGCGTTTTGCGGGCCCCGAGCTTTCCAAGCCTGCCGCCCTCGCCTAAAATCGGCGCGAAGCGGAGAGTTTGAGCATGGCCATGCAGCAGGGGCCCGGCAGGCCGGTGCCGGTGGTGTTCACGGGAACGCGGCGGGAGCTGGCTGGCCTGCTCTTGCGTGGTTACGTGCTGTTGCTGCCGACAATCGGCCTCTATCGCTTCTGGCTGCTCACCTGGAAACGCCGATTTTACTGGTCCAATACCGAGATTGACGGCGATGGTCTGGAATATACCGGCAATGCCCTGCAATTGCTGGTGGGTTTCCTGATGGCGCTCGCGGTGTTTCTGCCGCTCTATGCGCTGTTCTTCTATCTCTCCACCCAGTCACGCGATGCTGCTATCCTGGGCTATGGCGGTATCGGTATCGCCCTGTGGTTTCTGGCAGGCTATGCCATTTACCGCGCCCGCGATTTCCGCCTCTCGCGCACCCTCTGGCGCGGCATTCGCTTCGACCAGACCGGCAATAGCTGGGCCTATGCGTTGCGCCGATTCGGCTGGAGCCTGTTGACGGTCGCCACGCTGGGGCTGGCCTATCCATTCATGGCTGCCAGCCTTTGGCGCTACCGCTATGTCCATTGCTGGTATGGCGATTTGCGGTTCGATTTTACCGGCAACTGGAAGCAACTCGCCGCTCCATTTTATCTGACCTATCTCTTGATGGCGGTGATTGGCGCCATCGCGGTGGGCAGCGGAGTCGCCATGGGCGCCCTGCCCGCGGACGGGCAGGTGGAGCCGCGCGGTCTTGTGCCGATGGCCATCGGCGCACTGCTGATCGGCATGCTGGCGCTGCGCTATCAGGCACGCGAACTCAGCGCCATGTATTCCAGCGTTCGGCTGGGCGGGGCGGTCGTAACGGTCAAGGTCGCGGGCCGGTCGCTGATCTGGCAATATGTGTTGTGCGCCCTGGCGCTGCTGGCGGCTTTTGCCGTGCTGGCAACGGGCGGATTTGCCGTGCTGAGCGTGGTCGCCCATCAGGCCTTTGAAGGCGGTGGCTTTGACGCCGAAATCTTCGTGCAGCAGATGCAAAGCAGCCTGGTGACGCTGATCGCCATCATCTTTGGTTATCTGCTCATCCTGGGTGCTTTCAACCTGGTAACCGAATTGTTTGTCGGGCTCGGCTATTGGCGACTGATTGCCCGGGGCGCCACCATTGCCGGGGGGAATACCCTCGGCGATGTCCGGGCGCGCGCCGAAGACAAGGCCCTGGCTGGCGAGGGCCTGGCCGATGCGCTCAATGTGGGAGCCTATTGATGCGTATTCTGGGGCGCTTCTACGATGGCAAGGTGGCGGCGGTTCGTGACGTCGACCTGCACTATCTGGCCGAATACGAGACCGGTACCCTGCTGATCAGCGATGCTGTCGAGGGCAGCGTCATTGCCCGCTGGGCGGCGGACGATCTCTACGCGGTCCCCAGTCGTCGCAATGAGTTGCGACTGGCCGCC
>CAXBKI010000700.1:0-1609 GCA_963975955.1 uncultured Devosia sp. | reverse complement strand
GACCTCGAAATAGGCGCCGCCCATCATGACGATTTCGGCAATGCGCGGGGCAATGGCCGGCTGCTTGATCAGGGCCATGGCGATATTGGTCAATGGTCCCAGCGTGCACAGGGTAATGGTGCCGGGTTCGGCGGCCATGAGGGTGTCGATAATGTAGTCGACGCCATGCTGGGCCTGCACCGGCAGGGTGGGGGCAGGGAGGTCGGGGCCATCCATGCCGGTTACGCCGTGTACATGTTCGGCCGTGACCAGGGTGCGGCGAATGGGGCGGGAGCAGCCGGCATGGACCGGGATGTCATGGCGCCCGGCCAGTTCGACAATCTTGCGGGCGTTGGTGACGTTGTGATGCAGGCCGACATTGCCGGCAACTGCCACAATGCCCAGAACATCAAGCTCTTCAGGGGACGACAGCGCCAACAATATGGCCACGGCATCGTCCTGGCCTGGATCTGTGTCGATGATGATCTTGCGGGGCATGGTGGGCCTTGGAAAAACGGGAAGGGAAAGCGCTCGGACAGTATCGGCTTGGCGGAGGACGGTCGACGGCGATGATGCTGTTACTCAGCGGAACATTTGCCGCGACGCGACGTTATGTCTTGCCGACTGCACTGATACGCAGTGTTCCGGCCGTTCTCAACATGGAGCCAAAATGGCACGCGCCGCCAAGCGACTTGACTCAAGCCTCGCGACGACCACTGCTGCCGACGCGCTGAGCGAGAGTCAGTTTGAGCGGATTTCCGCCAACGCTGCGCGCATCGCCACAATCCTTATCGGCTTTCTGGCGCTGTTGGTCGCCCTCAAGGTGGGCGAGGTGTTCCTGGCCCCGATCACCCTGGCAATCGTGGTGGGGCTGATGTTCGGCCCCGTCGCCGACCGCGTCGAACGGCTTGGAGTGCCTCCGGCCCTTTCCGCCGGCGTCGTCGTGATCATGTTGCTCTGCGTTATCGCCGGGGGAATTCTGCTTTTTGCGGTGCCGCTTTCCGAGTGGGTGGCACGGGCGCCGATGATCTGGAACAAGCTGCAATTGCAGCTGGCCAATTTGCAGGGGCCGCTGGAAGCCGTCAGTGCATTTCAGGACCAGATTTCATCGATCTTCGGCTCCGATAACGCCATGGCGGTCACCGTCGAGGATGGTGGCCAGGTCATCGGTGTGGCGCTGATTGCGCCAGCAATCTTGGCGCAGATCCTGATCTTTCTGGCGAGCCTCTACTTCTATGTGGCAACGCGTGACCATATCCGGATCTCCGTGCTGTCGCTGTGTGTGAGCCGGAGAATGCGCTGGCGGACCGCGCATGTGTTCCGGGATGTCGAGGCGCGGGTCAGCCGCTTCCTGCTGTCGATCACCTTCATCAATCTATGCGTTGGATGCGCGGTGTCGCTGGCGATGTGGGCCATCGGCATGCCGTCGCCCATCCTGTGGGGCGCGATGGCGGCGGTCCTTAACTACATCCCCTATGTGGGACAGGGCGTGATGGTTCTGGTCCTGGTTTCCGTGGGCCTTGGAACTCAGACCGGACTGGAGAACATCCTGCTCCCAGTGGGGTGCTATGTGACCATCAACTTCATCGAAGGCCAGATCGTGACCCCGCATTTCATCGGCCGGACGATG
>CAXBKI010000699.1:0-1610 GCA_963975955.1 uncultured Devosia sp. | reverse complement strand
TTCCTCGCCCTGCCCCGCCTGCTGCATGCGCTGGCGCTGTTCTATGTCCTGGGCAGCCTGCCCATCATGCGCCCGCTTGCCAGCTCGCGCGCCGCCGCCCCGTTCCGCCTGCTCGGCAGGCAGGGGCTTGCCGTGTTCGCCGTCGGCACCGTGATCAGCATGTTCCTGCAGGTGGTCAAGACCCCCGGCCAGCCTTCCCCCCTCGTGGATGGCCTGCTGCTGGGCAGCGGCCTGCTGGCCCTGTTGGGCCTGGCCTGGGTGCTCACCCGCACCGCCCAGCTCAAGGCCGCCGCACCGGCCAGGGCCTGAGCACGGCTTGATCATCCCGCCATCCACCCGGATGCGCGATCCGGTGACATAGCTTGCCCGTTCGCTGGCCAGAAAAGCCACGACATCGGCCAGTTCCTCGGGCCGGCCATAGCGCCCCGCCGGAATGGTGGCCCGCGACGCCTGCCGCACTGCGTCCACGCTCGTGTCGCCCCGCTTTGCCGCCGCCTCATCGAGCTGATTGACCCGGTCGGTATGGATGCGACCCTGGACGATGACATTGACGGTGACGCCGTCGGCGGCAACTTCGCCGGCCAGGGTCTTGCTCCAGCCAACCAGGGCCAGGCGCAGACCGTTGGATACCGCAAGCCTGGCGATCGGCGCATCCACGCCCGACGAGGTCAGCGTGATGATCCGCCCCCACTGGCGTTCAACCATGGGCGGCAACAGGCGCTGGGTCAGCCCGATGACGCTGGCGACCATGGCTTCAAAGCCCGATTGCCAGGCCTCCGGCGGCGCCGAACGCGCCTCGCCGGGCGCCGGCCCGCCGGAATTGTTGATCAGGATGTCGACGCCGCCGCGCGCCAGCATCGCATCGGCCAGCGCAGCCACGCTGCCGGGCTCGGTAAGGTCGAGTGCATGGGCTTCGATCTGGCCGCCATTGGCCGTGTCGATCTGTGCGGCCAGGGCCGCGATGGCATCGACGCTGCGCGCCGCGCCGATCACATGGGCGCCTTCATTGGCCAGCGCCACCGCAATCGCAGCCCCCAGCCCCTTGCTGGCACCCAGCACAAGGGCGGTCTTTCCGGCGAGTCCGAGCTTCATGCGCCAATCTCCTTGAGCCGTGTTTCCTGCCGGGCCAGCAGGCGTTCGATATCGGCAATGTCGAACTGTGTCAGAGTCGGACGCGGCTTGCGCAGCGCCCCGGACTTGATGACGCCGCGCTTGGCCAGCACGTATTTTCGCGCCGCCAGCCCGATGCCCTGCTGCTGCTCATAGCGCGCCAGCGGCAGGTAGGCACTAAAGATCTCGTGCGCGCGGTCCACCTTGCCCTCGGCAAATGCCGCCACCACGCCAACCATCATTTCAGGGTAGCAGAAGCCGGTCATGGCGCCATCCGCCCCGCGCGACATCTCTTCGGGCAGGAACAGCCCGCCATTGCCGCAAAGGATGGAGATGCGGCGGGTTTCCCCCTTGTCGCTGCTGGCGCGCAGCGCGGTGATCTTGGCCAGGCCCGGCCAGTCTTCATGCTTGAGCATCACGCAATTGGGCGTCTCGCGCACGATGCGGTCGATGACCTTGGGCGCGATCGTCACATTGGTGGTCAGCGGATAATCCTGCAG
>CAXBKI010000698.1:0-1610 GCA_963975955.1 uncultured Devosia sp. | reverse complement strand
CGCCTTCATAGCTGGCGAGCTTTTCCGACAGCGTACTCCTGGTGGTGGCTGCGCCGGTGGCCAGGTCGATGGTGACCACGTCGCCGGCCAGCGACACGCCATAGAGCATGCCATCGGCAGGACGCACATCGATGCCGGCCAGCGCGTCGACGCCGGTCACGTCCATCGTGCCGCTGACGGCCAGTGTTTCGGTATCGAACATCACCAGCGTCTTGCCGTCGGCGAGGCCGATAGCGGGCATCGCCAGGGCGGCGCCGGCGGTGGCGATCAGCGCAGTGCTGGAAAGCAGGGCGCGCAGGGCGTTCTTGGATAGGGTCTGCATGGGACGTCTCCTCGTTGGGGTGGCGCTCGATGCGCCGGTTACGAGGGGATTACCCGCCGACACCAGGCTCTGGATGCAGCGGCAAAAAATAAACCTGCACTGCATCCATCGGCCGCGCCGGCGGGTAATCGACAGGCAAGGCGGAATCCACCATGTTGCTGCATATGCCTCAAGCCATCGACACCAACGACCTGCTGCTCCGCATCGCCAAGGGCGAGAGGCCGGCGCTTGCCCAGCTGTTCGCCGATGAATCCGCACGCCTGATCGGCGTTGCGCTCCGGATCGTGCGCCGGCGCGACCTGGCCGAGGAAGTGGTGCAGGAGACCTTTGTCGCCGCGTGGCGCCGGGCGGGCCAGTTTGACCCTGCGCTGGGCCATGGCCGCGCCTGGCTGACCACCATAGCCCGCAACCGCGCCCTCAACCTGTTGCGCGACAGCAGCCGCATCGAATATCACGACGAGGACGTGCTGGCCGATATGGGCGACCGGGTGGGCGACGCCATGGCCGCCTTTCAGGCGCTCTCGGACCGCGACGCCCTCAAGCATTGCCTGGGCCAGCTCGAGGAACCCAAGCGCCGCGCCATCCTGTTGTGCTATGTCACCGGGCTCAATCACGGCGAAGCGGCAGCCTCGATGAATGCGCCGCTGGGCACGATCAAGGCCTGGATTCGCCGCGGCACCATCGCCCTGCAGGAATGCCTGTCATGACCGATGAGCAGATGGCCCAGATCGGCGACTATGTGCTCGGCCTGCTCGAGGGGTCAGAATTGAACGCCTTTGAGGCGCGCCTGAAACAGGACCCGGCGCTGGCACGCGCTGTGGGGCTGATGCAGGCGCAGCTGCAGTCCCTCGACGATACCGCTGCCGCCCTGCCCGCCAGCCCTGAACTCTGGACCAGCATCGAGCGGGACCTGGACAAGGCACCTCTCGAAACCGCAGGCACGGTGGTGCCGTTCTTCCGCCGCAGCCGGCCCATGCCCGCCGCCTGGTTCGGCCTGGCGGCCAGTGTCGCGGTGGCGATGGGTATCGGCTATTTCGCCGGCACGCTGGGCGGCAGCAGCCCCCGCCAGCCGGTAATGGTCGCGGTGCTGCTCGGCGACAGCGATGCGGGGCCCGGCGCCATTGTCGAGGCCTTTGCCGACGACACGATAAGGCTGTTGCCGCTGGAACGCTTCGCGGTGCCGGAAGGCAAGATTCTGCAGGTGTGGACGCTGCCCGATGCGGATACCGGTCCGGTATCGCTGGGCACGCTGACCGATCAGGGCGCCGTCACCCTGGCCGGGCCCGAC
>CAXBKI010000697.1:0-1611 GCA_963975955.1 uncultured Devosia sp. | reverse complement strand
GCTGCCGGCCATGTCCGAGCGAAAGCCACCCAGCCAGAACAGGCCGGGAGCCGCCCCGCTGCGGCTTTCGATGGCAATCTCGCGGGCGGCGGCGCCGCTTCCGACAATCAGGCGGGTGCTTTGGGGGGCAGGCATGCGATGAGCTTCCTCGGGGAACCAATAGGGTGTAAGGTCGGTTGAGTCACCCTATAGCTCAAATCGTGCCGCCAGAGCGACAATGGGCCCTAGATTCAGCCGTTTTGGCAGTTGACTTATGGGCCCGGTAACACGATTTTATGCCCGAATTCACCGCTTGGCTTAATAACACAAGGATCATTTGCCATTCGCCGTCCAATGAGACCAGTTACGCCCCAGAAAGATGGGCCGCCGTCCAACGAAGATATCACCAGCGCTGATGTTCAGCTCATCGACGCTGAAGGTGAGAACCGCGGGATCGTGAACACCCGCGAGGCACTCGCAGAAGCCCAGGAACAGGGCCTCGACCTTGTCTTGATCTCTCCCAATGCCAACCCGCCGGTCGCCAAGATGCTCGACCTGGGGCGCTTCAAATATGCCGCGCAGAAAAAAGCTGCCGAGGCCCGCAAGAAGCAGAAGGTGATCGAGGTCAAGGAAGTCCAGATGCGTCCCAATATCGACACGCATGACTACGAGACCAAGATGAAGGCCGTGCAGCGCTTTCTCGATGATGGCGACCGCGTCAAGGTGACCATGCGCTTCCGTGGCCGCGAAATGGCCCACCAGGACCTGGGCATGCAATTGCTGCTCAAGGTGCGCGAGCAGACCGAAGAAGTGGCCAAGGTCGAAAGCCAGCCGCGCTCGGAAGGCCGCCAGATGGTAATGGTGCTGGCTCCCAAATAAGGGTTGCCGACACAGAAATTTGCAAAGGGCAGGTCCGGCGGGCCTGCCCTTTTTGTTTTGCCGGGGGTTGTCTGGTCAGCGGGGCAAGGCGCTCCCCTTGGCATCGAAAAGCACCACCTTCTCGATGTCGGGGGCGAGATGCAGCGTGTCGCCCACGGCGACCCTGAAGTCGCCCCCCAGCCCGACAACGACGGCTTTGCCGGACGCCAGGCGCATATTGACGATTGTCTCATTGCCCAGATGCTCGACCAGGATCACCGTTCCGGTGATGGCGCCCTGCTCTGCCGGGAGCAGGTGGTGGGCGCGGGTGCCCAGCGTCAGCGGACTGCCGATTTCCAGGCCCGCGGTTGCGACCGGCACCGAGATGGCGCTGATGTCCGGGCCCGCAACCGTCACGGTGCCGGCACCGATTTCGCTTACCGTCACCTCGATGAAGTTCATCTTGGGCGAGCCGATGAACCCCGCGACGAACAGATTTGCCGGGTGATGATAGAGATCGAGCGGCGAGCCGACCTGCTGCACGACGCCGGCATTGAGGACGACGATCTTGTCGGCCAGCGTCATCGCCTCGACCTGATCATGCGTCACATAGATCATGGTGGCGCCCAGATCCTGGTGCAGTTTGGATATCTCCATGCGCATGTCCATGCGCAGCGACGCATCCAGATTGCTCAGCGGTTCGTCGAACAGGAACACTTCGGGCTCGCGCACGATGGCGCGGCCGATGGCGACGCGCTGGCGCTGGCCGCCCGA
>CAXBKI010000696.1:0-1614 GCA_963975955.1 uncultured Devosia sp. | reverse complement strand
TTTTGCCCTGCGCTCGGTCATCCGTCCTGCCGATCCGGTCCTCTTCATCGTGCCACAGGACCGCCCGCTGGTGATCAACGCGCGTGTCGACAGCATCCATATCGACAAACTATTTGTTGGACAGGAGGTCACCCTGCGCTTTTCCGCGCTCGATCAACGCACCACGCCGGAACTCTTTGGTCGTGTGATACAAATTTCAGCCGATGCGTTCGAGGATGAGGCCACGCGCGCAAGCTATTACCGCGCCGAGATCGTGCTGAGTGAAGGCGAACAGGCCCGCTTGCCCGAGGGCAGCACGCTCATCCCCGGCATGCCGGTCGAGGCGTTCATCCGCACTGCCGACCGCACGCCACTGGCTTATCTGGTCAAACCCTTCACCGATTATCTGGCCAAGGCGTTCCGCCGCCGGCACGGCCTGGCCCCGCTGGCCTATCGCGCCAGCCAGCGACTGGCCGTGGGGGCATGACAACCGGCTTGCCTTGCGCGCGCAAACGAGGCAAAACGGGCGTTGACGTATAGGGCAAGCCAATGACCAATCCTGTCACCGAAACACGCCGCCACTTTGAAGATCTTGCCGTGGGCGAGGTCATCGATCTGGGTCACACCAAGGTGAGCAAGGCGATGATCATCGCCTTTGCCACCGCCTTCGACCCCTTCCCGTTCCATCTCGATGAAGCGGCCGCCAAGGCCAGCCTGCTCGGCGGTCTGGCGTCCAGTGGCTGGCAGACCGGCGCGCTGACCCTGCGCATGCTGGTGGACAGCTTTCTCAGCACGGTGGCCTCTGCCGGCGGATTGGGCTTTTCAGATCTGAAGTGGAAGAACCCGGTGATGGTGGACGATACCATTGGCGGCACGGTGACGATTGCCGAGCTGCGCCGCTCCGCGAGCCACCCGCAATGGGGCATTGTCACGCTCGATTTTGACGTCCGCAATCAAAAGGGCGCCCCGGTATTGAGCATGCGCCTGGCCAATCTTGTCGAGACCCGCACGCCAGGAGCTGCCACATGACCCGCTGGTTCGAGGATATCGTCATCGACGAGGCATTTGCCCTGGGCAGCCACACTTTTTCCGCCGACGAGATCGTGGAATTTGCCACGCTCTATGATCCGCAATATTTCCACATCGACGCCGAAGCGGCCCGGCACAGCCATTTCGGCGGGCTGGTGGCGAGCGGCTGGCATACGGTCAGCATCGGCCATCGCCTGATGGTCGATACCCTGTTCGCCGAAGAGGAACGGCTGCGCGCCATGGGCCAGGAACCCGGCGTCTCGGGACCCTCCCCCGGCGTCAATTCCATGGATTTCAAGGTACCCGTCCGGCCCGGCGACACGGTAAGCTACGAGCTGGTGGTCACCGGCAAGCGCCGCTCCAACTCCATCCCTGGCTGGGGGCTGCTGTTCAACAGGCTGACCGCGCTCAACCAGCATGGTGAGCTGGTCTATCGCGCCGAGCTGGTCGGCTTTTCCAAGCTGCGCGACTACAGGATGCCGCTCAGGCTCAGGCTGATGCTCGTCGCCGGAAAACTGCCGGTATTGGGCCCGCTTCTCAAACGCCGCGCTTGAAAGGCGCGCCTGCACCCGGCACTGCGTGGTCATGCGCCGAATCGCCCTTATC
>CAXBKI010000695.1:0-1617 GCA_963975955.1 uncultured Devosia sp. | reverse complement strand
CCGCTGGAGCCGGCGTTTTCCCGACCCGGTGGTGTGCCAGGCTTCGGGCTGGATGAGCGTCAAGCAAAGGGCGCGGCAGGCACTGGTGGAGCTGCCGCTGATCATTTCGGACCATTGCGACTGGAACGAGCTGCAACAGAGCGTGCGCGAGACCGAGGCGGAAACCGTGTGGGTGACGCATGGGCGCGAGGATGCCCTGGTCTACTGGTGCCAGAGCCAGGGGCTGCAGGCCGAGCCGCTGCATCTGCAGGGCTTTGAGGATGATGGCGGGGAGGACGCGGCATGAGGCGGTTCGCCCAATTGCTCGAACTGCTGGCCCTGACTACCTCGCGCACGCGCAAGCTCGCCGCGCTGACGCAGTATTTCCGCGAAACGCCGGACCCCGATCGCGGCTATGCGCTGGCGGTGCTGACCGGGGCGCTGAGCTTTGCCAATGTGAAGCCGGCGCTGCTCAAGGAAACGGTGCTGGCCGAGGTGGACGAGACGCTGTTTGCCATGAGCTACGACTATGTCGGGGATCTGGGCGAGACCATTGCGCTGATCTGGCCGCATCACGGGGCCGAGGGCGATCTGCCCTCGCTGACCGATCTGATCGAGCTGTTCAACACCACCTCCAAGCGCGAACTGCCCGCCCTGATCGGCGGCCTGCTGACGCAGGCGGGGATCAATGAGCGCTGGGCGCTGGTGAAGCTGGCGACCGGCGGCCTGCGCATCGGCGTTTCGGCCCGGCTGGCCAAGACCGCGCTGGCGGAGATGAGCGGCATTGAACTGCAGGCCATCGAGGAAGTCTGGCATGGCCTCAAGCTGCCCTATGGCAATCTGTTTGCCTGGCTGGAGGGCAGGGCGGAGCGGCCCGCCATCGATCAGTCGGCGCGGTTTCACCCGCTGATGCTGAGCAATCCGGTGGATGTGGACAAGGATTTTGCCAATTTTGCGCCGGCGGACTATGCCGCCGAGTGGAAGTGGGATGGCATCAGGGTGCAGCTGGTCATGGGCGGCGGCGGCGTGTCGCTGTTCTCGCGCACGGGTGACGACATTGCGCCGGCCTTCCCCGATATCGTGGACAATGTCACGGGGCGGGCGGTGCTGGATGGCGAATTGCTGGTGGGCCGCGATTTCGAGCCTGGCTCGTTCAACGATCTGCAGCAGCGGCTCAACAGGAAGACCGCCAGCGCCAAGCATCTGAGGGAGAGCCCGGCGTTCATCCGGGTCTATGACATGCTGTTTGATGGCGATACGGACCTGCGCATCCTGCCATGGCTGGAGCGGCGGGCGCGGCTGGAGGCGTGGTTTGCGACCAATCCGCAGAGCCGGCTGGACCTGTCCGGGGTGCTGCCCTTTGCCGATTGGGCCGATCTGGGGCGGCAGCGGCAGGAGGGCGCCGACACGCATGGCCATGAGGGCGTGATGATCAAGCTCAAAAGCGCGCCCTATGTGCCCGGCCGCCCCAAGGGCTATTGGTACAAATGGAAGCGCGACCCCAATCTGGTCGACGCCGTCTTGATGTATGCCCAGCGCGGGCATGGGCGGCGCAGCTCGTTTTATTCGGACTACACATTCGGGGTGTGGAAGGGCAATGAGATCGTGCCCATCGGCAAGGCCTATTTCGGCTTTACC
>CAXBKI010000694.1:0-1621 GCA_963975955.1 uncultured Devosia sp. | reverse complement strand
TGGCGCGATCGCGTCGCGCACGGCAGCGGTTACCGGCACGCCGCGCTCGACGCCCAGGATCTTGCCGGCCTCCGGGCTGTTGACGAAAAAGCTGATGAAGCTGGCTGCCGCATCGGCGGCAGCAGTACCGGCGGAAATGGCAAAGAACTGGGAGGAATTGCGGTAATGCCCGCCGGCCGTGTCCGGGGCGATCATCGGGTAGATGGCAATGCCCAGGCGCTGGTCGGTGAGGGCCTGATAGGTCACCAGCTGATTGGAGGTGGTGAAATTCATCGCCGCCTTGCCCCGGATCAGCCCGGTCTCTTCGAGCTTGCCGGTATCGAGCGCCTGATCTTCGGCGCTCAGGCAGGCGCCGGCGTCGCGGATTTCGGCCCACAGCGCGAACCATTCGCTGATGTCGGCTGCGGTGAAGGCAGGCTGGCCGTCCGCCGTATAGAGGGCCTTGCCGCGCTGGCGCAGCCAGTTCTCGAGCAGCAATTCGACGCCGCTGCCATCGGAAGACAGCGTCATGGCGCCGCTGGTGGCTGCCTTGAGCGCCTGGCCCTGCTGGAGGAGATCGTCGTAGGTCATGCCCATGGGATTGATCTCGATGCCGTTGGCCTGCAACGCCTGGGCGTTGGTCACGGTGGCGCCCGTCGCCACGCCCAGGCTGATGCCATAGAGCTTGCCGTCGACACTGCCATTGCTCAGCTGATCGGCATCGACACCGGAAATATCGAGCGGCCCGCCGGCCAGATCGTCAAGCGGCAGCAGCGTGCCGCGCCGCGCATATTCGCCGATATAGCGATAATCCATCTGCATGATGTCGGGCTGGTTGCCACCGGCGGTCTGGGTGGCCAGCTTGGGCCAGTAGTCTGGCCAGGACAGGAACTCGCCATCGATGGCGATGTCGGGATGATCGGCCGTGAACAGGTCGGAGACGCTGAAAGTGCGGTCCGCACGGGGCTGACTCCCCCAGAAGATCAGACGCAGACGGGCTTCCTGGGCCAGCGCGGCGCGCAGCAGGGCGCCCGACCCCAACAAGGCGGCAGCGCCAGCCACAAAATGACGCCGCGTCGGATGGATAGCCATGGGAGTTCCTGCGTTCATTAACAAGCAAAAAATGACCGGCCGCGCATCACCAGACGCGCGGCCGGAAGAGTATTAGGTGCGGCTGAGGATGTCGTTGGCACCGTTGACCAGATCGCGACCGGCGTCCTCTGGCGACTTGGCGCCAAAGCCGACTTCCTGACCGAGGGTACGGATCAGGGAGGCGTCGATCTCGCCGGCCGAAGCTGGCGGTGGCGGTGGCAGGGCACCGAGCAGATCGCCGAGATTGGCCACGAAGTTCAGCGCCACCTGGCTCTTTTCGTCGAGCGTCGGGGTGATGACGGCGCGGGTCTCGGGCAGGCAGGGAATGCCGCGCTCGACGCCCAGGATCTTGGCTGCTTCCGGATCGGAGATGAAGAAGTTGAGGAAGTCGGCCGCCTTTTCCTTGTTGGCCGAGCTGCCGCCAATCGAGAAGAACATCGATGGCTTGCGGTAGTGACCGCCGCCGCTGCCGGGGGCCATGCGGGGATAGCCCACCATGCCGACATCATCCTGCATCAGGGCCTGGAAGGCCACGAGCTGGTTGGAGTTG
>CAXBKI010000693.1:0-1625 GCA_963975955.1 uncultured Devosia sp. | reverse complement strand
GGCTCAGCCCTCTTCGCGTGCCCGGCCGGCGGGAAAGATGCCCGACATCACCACAAAGCCGGGAATGCGGCGGACGCGGTCGGTCCACCGGCGCAGGGCGGGATAGTCCTGGCGGGAAATGCCGCCTTCCTCGCTGAGCATGACATAGGGGAAGCAGGCGATGTCGGCGGTGGTCGGATGGGCGGGGGTGCAGAGCCAGTCGCGGCCTTCGCGTTCGCCGAACCAGAGATGCTCGTCCATGCGCCGGAAGATGGCATGGGCGCCCTGCTGGGCCTTGTCGAGATCGAAGTCGTAGAACATGCCCAGCACCAGGCGGGCGGCCGAACTGGTGGCGGTGATGTCGTCGGCGATGGCGTGCCAGCGCAGCACCTGGGCGGTGATCGCCGGATCATCGGGGAACCACAGGCCGCTGGGATCATATTTGCGGGCGAGATAGGCCAGGATGGCGCCGGAATCGGCCAGGGTCAGTGCCCCATCCTGCAGCACCGGCAGCTGGCCGAAGGGGTTGAGCCGCAGGAAGGCTTCGGATTTGTGCTCGCGGCCGGGATAGAAATCAACCGGCACGATGTCATAGGACAGCTTGAGGATGCTCATCATCAGGCGCAGCTTGTAGCAATTGCCCGAGAGCTCGAAGTCGTAAAGGGTGATCATGATGTGGCCTCGCTATGAGCGAACTCCCTCCCCCTTGTGGGGGGGGGGGGGGGGGGGGGTGTCCGAAGGGCACTGAGGTTGTAACTTACCCCCACCCTTGATCCCTCCCCACAAGGGCGAGGGAGACGACTGCAAGGTCTGGGCGCTCATGATCAAATATCGAGCACCAAGCGGGGCCCCTTTGCGCGGCTGACGCAGGTCATCATGGCGCTGTTGGCGGCCTTCTCGCTGGCGTTGAGATAGACGTCCTGGTGGTCGACCTCGCCCTCGATCACCGTGGTCAGGCAGGTGCCGCAGGCGCCCTGTTCGCAGGAGCTGGGGACGGTGAGGCCCGCCTCGCGCATGACTTCGAGAATGGTCTTGCCGGCCGGAACGTGCAGCGTCATGGCCGAGCGGGCCAGTTCGATATCGAAGGACGAGCTGTCATCGATGGGCTTGTCGTTCCGGAAATATTCAAAGTGGATGGCGTCATCGGGCCAGCCCTGGGCGGCGGCGGTGGCACGGACGGTTTCGAGCATGGCGGTGGGGCCGCAGACATAGACATGCTGGGCAAAGGACCAGGCCCCCAGAGCCGAGGCGATGGTGGCGCCGATCTCGGCGCGGGGCAGGCCGGTATGCAGCAGGACCTTGCCGTGCAGGGCTTCGAGGTCGCCGCGGAAGGCGATCTGTTCGCCGGCGCGCGTGAAATAGTGCAGCTCGTAGGGCAGGCTGGACTTGTCGAGGAAGCGGGCCATCGAGAGCAGGGGCGTGATGCCGATGCCGCCGGCGATGAGCACGGTGCGGGTGGCGTCGCGGCGCAGCGGGAAATTGTTGCGCGGCTCGGAAATGGCCAGCACATCGCCCTCGCGCACGGTTTCGACCAGGACCTTGCTGCCGCCCTTGCTGGCGCTCTCCTGCTTGACGCCGATGACGTAGCTGAGCAGGTCGCCCGGGCCATTGGTGATGGAATATTGCCGGATCAGCCCATTGGGCAG
>CAXBKI010000692.1:0-1631 GCA_963975955.1 uncultured Devosia sp. | reverse complement strand
AGCCGCGCCGCCAGACCGCCCAGCCCGCCAGCCCCGATGCGGGCGCCGCCACGGCCATCATCGCCAATCCTCAGCTCGACCCCATGGTCCGTACGGGTCAGCGCGATGCTGGCCTGACCGGCCTCCGCATGGCGCAGGATATTGGTCGCCGCCTCGCGCACGACCATCGCCAGGGCCGTGGCCTGGGCGGCGGGAAGGCCTTCGGCATCGAGGTCGGTTGAGACCTTGAGCCCGGCGGCCTGCAAACGCTGACACGCTTCATCGGCGGCCGCCGCGAGGCCGCGCTCGCGCAGGCCGGTCACCGCCTCACGCACCTCGGCCAGGGCCTGGCGCGAAATGCTCTGGATCTCGGCCAGTTCGCCGCGCGCCCGGTCCGGGTCGGCATCGAACAACCGCGTCGCCAGATCGGCCTTCAGGGCGACGACCGAGAGAGTATGGCCCAGCAGGTCGTGCAGATCGCGGGCGATGCGTTGCCGCTCCGCCTCCGCCGCATTGGCGGCTGCGCGCACCTGGCGTTCTTGGGCGGTCGCGTCCTGGCTCTGGCGTCTCGCCCCCATCATGGCGCCGCCGGCGGCCAGCATGCCGAGCAGGCCGACCGCAATCGCGGCATAGAGGGGGAGCGCAAACTGCCAGACCGCTATCGCCAGCGGCAAGACCAAGAGGCCAAGCCCGGCATTGCGCAGCCGCGTTCCGGGCAGCCAACCCAGCATGGCGGCGGCGAAGACCAGATAGACCGCACCGCCCATATTGACCGGCAGGAGGGCAAAGCTCAGCGCCACCGCCCCCAGCGCCGCCAGATAGACCGTCCAGTCGCCGCGGCGCAATGTGAAGACATAAGCCGCGATGAAGAGCGCCATCGCCGCCAGCGACAGCGCAGCCTGCGTCGGCGTCGGGGCCGTATAGAGCCAGCCAAAGAAGAAAAAGCCGAGATAGACCAGGTGCAACCAGGGCCGGTTGGGCGAAAGCAGGGCGAGTGTCCGGTTTGTCATTGCTTCAGGTCTCCCGCCCCGCACACGTCACGCGTCCAGCACCAATTGCCGGCGAAAGCGCACCGTTTCCCAGCGCAAGCCTGCCGCGGCGAGAAGGTAGAGGCCCGCGACAACAAACGGAATGCCTGTCAGCCGCAATTCAGGGAAACCGATCCAGATCGCCGTGACGGCAGCGACGCGCACCAGCGCATGCACCAGGCTGACCCGGCTGGCATAGGACCAGCCGATAATGGGCCAGTGCAAGCTCATCCCGATGGCCAGGCTGAGCGGCGCCGCCTCCGGGAAGCCCCCGATCAGCAGGAAATGGATCGGCCAGAGCAGATTGATCGCAATGATCGCCGCCGTGGTGATGCCCGAGAGCGGCGATTTTGCTTTCATGAAGGGCGAGCGCAACGGGCCTTGCAACAGGATGCCGAGCGGGAAGATCACACCCGAGCCCGCGGCGGCCGCAAAGGCCCAGTCGGGCGCGTCCAGAAAGAAACCGGCAATACCGCCGGCGGTCCAGCAGATCGCGCCGGCGACCGGCAGGGAGATTCCGCCGCCTGCGGCAACGCAGAAGCGTTTGCGTTCGTGGTCGATGGTCTGTTTCAAATCGGTCATGATGAGGTCCGTTCCTTGCCGTGAATATGCCCTCACCTTGCC
>CAXBKI010000691.1:0-1640 GCA_963975955.1 uncultured Devosia sp. | reverse complement strand
CCGGCGCCCTCCAGGCTTTCCACCACGGCCGCGAACAGCGCGCGGTTATAGCTGGTCTCGACCGGATGGGCGTGAATGACATGCACGCGCATCAGGCGGCATTGACCGGGTTGAGGCCGTCGAACAGCCAGGCCTTGCCGGCGGAGAAATCGAAGTCCGGATTCTCCCAGGCGATCATCTTGCCCGGATTGAGCATGCCCCTGGGGTCGGCCTGGCGCTTGAAATCGAGCTGCTTCTGGTCGGTCCGCTTCATGCCGCCCTCTTCGAGGGTAAAGCGGTGCGGGTTGAACACGTCGCAGCCATTGGCTTCGTGGATGGCCACGATTTCATCGAGCCGCGCCTCGCTGGTGTAGCGCACCAGCGGCAGGCCGGAAAACGTCACCAGGCCGTCCTGGCGGGTGATCTCGAGGTGCATGGGCAGTTCGTCACCCAGCATGCCGATGATCTTGGCCAGGTGTTCGAGGCTGGGGTAGCGCGTCTGCAGATAGGTGATGGTGGGATCGACCTTGAGCGCCCGCAGCGTGGTGTGGTTCCAGGCCAGTTCATAGACCGGCGGCAGGCGCTTGAGCTCCTCGGCGCTGGCCGTGTCGGAGCGATAGCGCAGATCGCCCTTGTGGTGGTCGATGAACAGCGTCATCGCCGCCAGCGCCACCGGCGCCACCATCAGCAGCACGACCGACTGGCCATCCTTGAGATAGGGCTTGTGGCGATTGAAATAAGCCTCCGGGATCGGCGCGGCATAGGCCGAAACCTCCTTGACCAGCAGGCTGTCCTGCAGGCCCACGGCGCGCGCGAAGCGGCTGGCGTCCATGAAGTCGTCGAAACCGACCACCATGTCGACCCATTCATAGGCTGCCGCCAGCGGCATTTCCGCTTCCACGATGATGCCATTGGTCCCATAGGCGTGGGCGACCTTGAGGATGTCCTCGCCCTCCAGGTCCAGCTCGCGCGGCTCGGCCTCGCAGGTGATGACCTTGAGCCCGAGAATGCTGCCCAGATTGCGCAGTCCGCCCCAGCGCACCGAGCCGACGCCACCCGAGCCGCCGGCAATGAAGCCGCCGATCGAGGCCATGCGGTAGGTGGATGGGTGAAAGCGCAGCTCGCCACCAACGGCGGCCTTGGTCTGGTGATCGATCTGTTCCATCACTGCGCCGGCCTGCGCGCGCACCCGGTCTTTGCCGATCTCGAGCACCTTGTCCATGTTCATCAGATTGAGCATGGCGCCGCCCGACAGCGGCATGGCCTGGCCGTAATTGCCGGTGCCGGCGCCGCGCGGGGTGATCGCCACGCCGTGCTTGTAGGCGGCGCGCAACACGGTCTTGACCTCGTCATTGCTGCGCGGCGACACCACGATCTCGGCCGTCACGTGATCGAGCTTGGCCTTGAGAACCGGTGAATACCAGTAATGGTCGCGGCTGCGCTGCTGGACGATGCGGGGATGGTCATCGACTGGAATGTCGCCGAGGTCGGCGCGGAAAGCGGATATTGTCACGGGCGTTGTCCCATCAAATCATCGAGTTCGCGGTAGTCGGGCAGGCTGGTATCGATGGCGGTGCCGGCCCGCAGCACCGTGCGGTCCGATTGCGGGCGGCTCATCAATTCGGTCCAGTTGCGTGCGCCGAACACCACCAGATCGGCAG
>CAXBKI010000690.1:0-1640 GCA_963975955.1 uncultured Devosia sp. | reverse complement strand
TGAAGGCGGCGGGTTCACCTGGCCCGACAACAGCTTCGGCGGCAGCAGCGGCAAGCCCAAGGGCGGCTTCGGTGGCCCTCTGGGCCGGCCCCCCGGCGGTGGATCGTCGGGCGGCGGCTTTTCGCGGCCGCGCACCGGCTCGAGCGGCACCCGCAAGCAGGGTGGCTTCAAGACCGGCGGCGGGTTCTAGGCCAGGCTGTCGGCCGCTCAGGCGGGATTGATGAAGCCGAACACCTGTGCGGCGCTGCCATTCTGTTCGGCAAAGCGCTGGCGATGCACGCGCTGCACCAGCACTTCCCCGTTTTCCGGCGTGCCCGAGAGCAAGGCCATGGTCTCGGACAGGTATTCGTCCAGCGGCATGGCATTTGGATCATTGGCCTGCGCGGCTCCCTGCAGGAAGGTCTGCACATAGGGCGGGGCGATTTCCAGCACATCGACATTGGTGTTGCGCAACTGGTGGCGCAGCGACTGGGAATAGGAATGGATCGCCGCCTTGGTGGCGCTATAGGTCGGGGTCGAAGCCTTGGGCACGAAAGCCAGGCCCGACGAGACCGTCAGCACCGTGGCGCGCGGCTGCGCCAGCAGGTGGGGCAGCAGCGCCGCCGTCAGCCGGATCGGCCCGAGCAGATTGGTGGCGATGGTGTCCTCGGCTGTTGCCAGGTAATCGGGCGCTTTGAGAATATCCTCGTCGACCATGATGCCGGCATTGTTGATGACGGCATTGAGGGCGGGATGGGCGGCAAGCACCTGCGCGGCGAGACCGGCGATGCTGGCAGGGTCGCTCATATCGACGGTAAAGGCGGTCATGCCGGGATTGGCGGCGGTGACCGCATCGAGCGCGGCCTGACGGCGACCCGCGATGATCACCTGATTGCCCTGGGCATGAAAGGCTTCGGCCAGGCCGCGGCCAATGCCGGAGCCGCCGCCGGTGATGAGAATGGTATTGCCTGTGATCTGCATGGGAAATCTCCATTGATATTGCCTGGAGCACAGATAACCACCATACTCTCCAATAGAAAGTAGGCGCCCTAAAGTTCGGTACGCACCCAAAGGAGAGTGTGAAATGTCAGAGGTCACGAGCCCACCCGCCATTTACCGCTGGAATGGCCGGGAGGCCGCCCAACCGGTCGATCCGGCGCTCGAAGCGCTGGTCCGCGACATCATCGGCAAGGTGGCCGACAAATGGACCATGCTGATCCTGGAAGCGCTGGACGAGCATGGCACGCTGCGCTTTACCGATGTGGGCCGCAAGGTGGGCACGATCAGCCAGAAGATGCTGACCAAGACGCTGCGCCAGATGGAGGCGGACGGGCTGGTGGCGCGCACCGTGCACCCGGTGATCCCGCCCCATGTCGATTATCAGCTGACCGAGATGGGCAAGAGCCTGGGCGCCGCCTTTTGCAGCGTATGGTTATGGGCCGAGGCGCACCACGCCCAGATCCAGGCCAGTCGCGCCGCGTTTGGCGCCCGAAACGAGCCCGTCTAGTCCAGCCGCCTGCTCATATAGAGCGTGGTGCCGCCCAGGCGGAACGGCTCGGTGCGGTCACGTCGGAAGCCGGTCTTTTCGTAAAGATCGATATTGCTGGCAAAGGCGGCATTGGTCAGCAGCCGCACTTCAGCACAGCCGGCAGCGCGGGCGC
>CAXBKI010000689.1:0-1677 GCA_963975955.1 uncultured Devosia sp. | reverse complement strand
CATGACCCTGGGCGATTATGAAACCATCTTCTGGTGGGAATGGGCGCATCGCCAGCTCGGCCGCATGATCGGTCTGGTTTATGGCCTGCCCCTGCTGGTGTTCTGGCTACGCGGCTCGATCAGCGCCCATCTCAAACCCCGTCTTCTGGCCCTGCTGGGCCTCGGCGCGCTGCAAGGCGGTATCGGCTGGTGGATGGTCGCCAGCGGCTTGGTCGACCGGCTGGATGTGAGCCAGTACAGGCTGGCTGTGCACCTGGGGATGGCCTTCCTGATCCTCGGCGCCAGCGTCTGGTTTGGATTGACGGCGCGCACGGGCCCGCCACCCGTGCGCCAGGGCCGGCTGGTTGGCGCGGCAGCCGCGCTGCTGGTTTTGGTGTTCGTCCAGATCATGCTGGGGGCATTCGTTGCCGGCCTCGATGCCGGACGCATCTACAACACCTGGCCGTTGATGAATGGCCAATTGGTGCCAGAGGACTATCTCGCTGGATTGCCTTTCATGCAGGCGGTGTTCGAGAGCCATGCGGCAGTGCAGATGAACCATCGCTGGACGGGTTATGTCGTCGCGCTGGCCGTGATGGGCTTCGCGATTGCGATCTGGCGTGAACCGCGTGTGGCCCTCAAACCTTTCATGGTCATCTTGCCGGCCCTGGTGATTGCGCAGATCGGACTCGGCATTGCGGCGCTTCTGGCGGTCGTGCCGCTCGGCCTGTCTCTGGCGCATCAGGGCGGCGCAATTCTGCTTTTCATTGCCACGCTCATCGCCACCTGGACGGCCCGCCGCGCCATGTAGGGCATACCATGCAAAAGGGCCTGTCCAATCCGGACAGGCCCTGAAGGCGTGTATTATTCACCCTCGCGGGATTGCCTGGCGGCGCGATCAGTCTGCGCTGACGAGAGCCCGGCTGGCCGCATCGTGGGAGATGACCTTGATGCGCTGATCTTCCTGATCAAAGACGGCAATCATTCCCGAGATATAGGCCGTGAAGCCATAGGAAACCGGTGTGATCGCGATGGCCGATGGCTGGTCGATCCCCGGCGTGCTCAGACCGTCGATGATTGTCAATTCAGAGGCCGGCATCAGATCCAGAGCATAAAATGTATGAACCTGGCCGGTCGACCCGTCGGTCGCCAGCACAAGGCGGGAACCGTTGAAATCGCCAACCGCAAGGCTGACCACCGATTGATTGTTCTCCGCCTCGATGACGCCGTCCGGCCCGATGCGGGTGATGCCGCTGGCCGGGCTGGCGAAATAGATGTCGCCATCGAGCGTGGCGCATTGGCGGGCCGGAGCGGTGAGGGCGAAACTCTGGCGCTGCTCGACGTGCAGGACATCCTCGCCGGCATCACGGATCCGCCAGATCTGGGCGCTCGCGCCATTGCCCAGAATTACCAGATCGACATAGCCGGCGCCCTCGCGGTGCAGGCAGAGACCGGCCACACCGTCGGATGGCGTAGTCTCGGCCAGTGGCAGGTCGAGAACGCGAATGCCGTCGGTGACGACAGCATAGCCCAGGACGGCGTTGGCGTCGGCGGAGGCCCCGAAGATCAGAGGCAGGTTTTCGCCGCGCAGCTGAAAGCCGGGCGCTGTCGCCAGGCCAGAGAGCCGCACACCGGCATGGCGGGTGCGAAGCTCGCCATCGGCATCGTACAGGTCGAGCCCGCCCTCACGCGGCGCGG
>CAXBKI010000688.1:0-1681 GCA_963975955.1 uncultured Devosia sp. | reverse complement strand
AACGATCTCGGCCCCGGGATAGGCCTCGATCAGGCCGAAACCGCTCAGGCCCAGCGTGTCGCTGGTCAGTGCCTTGGAGCCGGCGTCGATGATGGCGCGGTTTTCCGTGGGCCGGCTGACGACCGTGGCCAGCACGGTCAGGGCGCAGTCCTCGTACCCGCCCACGCCCTTGGCGACCTGGAAGCGATCCATATAGATATAGGTGCCGGGGCGATGCTCGGTGGCGGCCGCCACTTCATGGGCCCGCCAGATGTCGGGCGTGCCGCCATTGGAGACGATGGCCGGCGGCAGGCCGGCGGCGCCCAGGGCATCCACCGCTGCGGCCAGCCAGGCAGCATTGGTTTCGACATGCCCGGCAGCCGGATAGGTCATCAGGCCGCCAAATTCCAGGCCGGGCGAGGCGGCGATCAGTTGCGCCAGAACCAGCGCATCGGCCGGGCTCTGCACGCCGCAGCGGCCCATGCCGGTATCGCATTCCACCAGCACGGTCAGCGGCGCGATGGCGTCGGCGAAGGTGACCGAGAGGCCGCCCACCGTTTCGGCACTGTCGGCGGTGACCATGATGTGGACGCGTTCGCTCAGCGCCCTGAGCCGGGCCAGCTTGGCCGCGCCGATGATATTGTAGGGCAGGAAGATCTCGGTGATGCCGGCATCGGCCATCACCTCGGCCTCGCCCAGCTTCTGCACCGTGATGCCCGCGGCCCCCAGCTCCATCGCCCGGCGGGCAAAGCGCGGCAGCTTATGGGTCTTGATATGCGGGCGCAGCTTGAGGCCGTGGCTGTCGGCATAGTCCTGCACGCGTCGCAGATTGGCCTCGACGCGATCGAGGTCGATCAGCACGGCAGGGGTATCGAGCTCAGAAAAACGGGTCATTGGCCCCTCAGGACATCATCGACGAAACGCAGATTGCCGGCGGTCAGCCCGGCATCGACCGGCAGCACGGTGCCGGTAATGCCCGCGGACGCGAAAAACACCGCAGCATTGGCCACTTCGGCAGGCAATACCATGCGACCGAGTGGATAATGCGGCAAGACATTGTCGAGCAGGGTGGGGTCGGCCGCCAGCCGATGATCCCAGGCCGGCGTGCGTACCGAGCCGGGACAGATCACATTGGCCCGCACCCCCTGCCCGCCCCGCTCGACGGCGATCGCCCTGGCATAGGCGACCAGCCCTGCCTTGGCCGCGGCATAGGCCGGGTTGCCGTAATGGCCCAGCGCATTGACCGAGGAAATGAACACCAGGCTCCCCGACCCGCGCTGTGCCATCACCCCGACGATGGGGTCGGTCATGGCATAGGCGCCACTCAGGTTGATCGCCAGTTCGCTGGCCCAGACCTCGTCATCGAGCTGATCGAGCGTTTCGGCGCGGGTGAAGCCGGCATTGGATATCACGGCATCGGGCGCGCCATGGGCGTCCAGATAGGTCTCGATGGCGGCGCGGGTGGCCCTGGGGTCGGCCTGATCGAACAGCACCGAACCGGCGAGCTCAAGCCCGGCCAGCATATCGGCCCGGCGGTCGGCGCCCATTACGCGGGCGCCCGCGGCATGGAAAGCGGCAATGAGCGATCGGCCGATGCCGCCGCCCGCGCCGCTGATCAGAACGGTCTTGCCGTCGAGGCGAAAGGGAGAAGATGTTTCAGCCATGGTATTCCTTTTGCCGCTCTCCCCCACCCCTGGTCTCT
>CAXBKI010000687.1:0-1683 GCA_963975955.1 uncultured Devosia sp. | reverse complement strand
CGGCTCGGACCTCTACCCCGACGATGGCGCCACCGCATTGCTGGAGGTGCGCCACAATGGCGGCCAGGGCCTGCGGCTGAGCGGCCCCGGCATTGATGGCGCCATCACCGTGCAGATCGACGGCCTGCCTGCCGGCTTCTGGGAAAAACGCCGGGAACTGATCCGCTACCCGATGGGATTTGAACTTTACCTGATCGACGGCCTGCAGCTTATGGGCCTGCCCCGATCCACCACAGTGGAGGTGCTTTGATGGCTTATGTGGCAACCCGCGGCGGCGAGCGCGCCATCGAGCAGGCCGAGCGGCTGTTCCGGGCCGATCTTTGCGCCATCGACAAGGCCCGGGTCGAGACGATCCGCAACAGCCTGCCCTATCTGATTGACCGCGTCATGGGCGAGGCCTCGCTCCATGATGTGGATCTGGCCGCGCTGGCCCTGGCGCAGACCGGGGGCGAACTGTTTGAGGCCGTGCTGGTGCTGCGCGCCTGGCGCACCACCCAGCCGCAACTGGGCGTTGCGCAGCCGATCGAGCAGGAACAGCTGTTTACCCACCGCCGGATTTCGGCGGCCTTCAAGGATATTCCGGGCGGCCAGCTACTCGGGCCCACGCTGGATTATTCCCACCGCATTCTGGCCACGCAGGTGCTCGACGAGGCGGTCTTCTCGCCCGATCCGGTCGAGCCTGCCCAGCGGCCGGCACCGGCCCATCAGCCTTCGGTCAGCGCCTGGCAGGCCGCCAATGATCTGGTTGACCTGCCCGCCGCCGACCAGCTCGAAGGCGGCGATATTCCCGATCTGACGCGCGAGCCGCTGCTGTTTCCCGCCAAGCGGGCGCACACGCTGCAAAGCCTGGCGCGCGCCGAAACCGGCGGCGTCCTGGCGCTGGGCTATGCCGCCATGCGCGGCTATGGCCAGGCGCATCCGACAGTCAACGAACTGCGCCTTGCCGAGGCAGAGATCGTGGTCAAGCACCCTTGCGGGACCAGCTTTTCGGCCGGGCGCGTGAAGGTATCGCAGGCCGAAGTGGTTTCGAAAAAGGGGGAGAAGCTCAAACTCGGCTTCGCCGCGACGCTGGGCTGGAACGAGGTCAAGGTCATTGCGGCGGCCACGCTGGACCTCAACAGCGCCGGCGCCCCCAAGAATTCGGCGACCGAGGAGGAATTCTTCCTCTACCACACCGAGGCTGTCGAAAGCTCCGGCTTCTGCATCCACTTCAAACTGCCCCACTACGTCACCTTCCAATCGAGCCTGGACGCGATGCGTGACGCCAGGGCCAAACAAGAGCAGCGGGAGCCAGCCGAATGACGCTCAAAAGCCTGACCAAACCGTGGCAAGCCATGAGCTATGGCTTTCTGGACGGCTCCGCCAAGCGGGAAATGCGCCGCAAGATGCTCAAGGCCGTGGCCGTGCCCGGCTGCCAGATGCCCTATGCCAGCCGCGAAGTGCCCATGGCGCGCGGCTGGGGAACCGGCGGCTTGCAGGTGTCGCTGACCCTGATCAACCCGCAGATGCGGGTCAAGGTGATCGACCAGGGTGCCGATGACAGCGTCAATGCCGCCTCGATCCGCAAATTCCTCGCCAAGGTGTCGGGCGCGCCGACCACGCTGGATACGCTGGAGGCCGATCTGGTGCAGTCGCGCCACCGCATCCCCGAGGAAATCATGCGCGAGGACCAGATCCTGGTGC
>CAXBKI010000686.1:0-1683 GCA_963975955.1 uncultured Devosia sp. | reverse complement strand
TCACCGGATGGAGATCGCCTTTTCCACGGTCGATCGATGAAAAAGGGACTTCGCTGGGCACTCGTTGGCGCCTCCAGCATTGCCCGCGACCACATGGTTCGCGCGATACGGGCGGGCGATGGTACGATTGTAGCGGTCCAATCAGCCAATTTGGACCGTGCTGAAGCACTTGCTGCCGACTTCGCCCTGCCGCTGGCCACGCAAAGTCTGGATCAGGCGATAGAGGGCGCAGACGCGGTCTATGTTTCCAGCGTCAATGACAAACATTGCGCCCAGACCCTGCAGGCCCTGAGTGCGGGCTGTCACGTGCTCTGCGAAAAGCCGATCGCTACGGAACTCAACGACGCCAGGCGAATGATCGCGGCCGCTAACGAGGCCGGATGTGTTTTGGCGGTGAACCATCATCTGCGACATAGCGCAGTGCACAGGGTGATCCGCGACTACATCGTATCGGGCCGGATCGGTACAGTCCGCGCCGTCACCCTGAGCAATGCCGGCTGGCTGCCCCAGCACCTGCGCAACTGGCGCCTCGACATTCCCGGCGCCGGCATCGCTCTGGACAAGACCGTGCACGATATCGACCTGCTGCGGTTTTTGCTGGACGAAGACCCGCGCCATGTCAGTGCGAGCCTCTCCGGCCCGCCTGGGGCGCCGCCTCATGCCATCATGGGCATTGTTGATTTCGGACGCGATCTTTCAGCTCAGTTTCACGACGATTTCGACGCGCCTTTTGGACAGACGCGGCTTGAGGTGATCGGGGATGCCGGCCGGTTGGTGGCCGAGGACTGTCTTTCGGGTCGACCCGCCGGCACCCTCAAGCTGTACAGTCGCGGCGAAATCGGTGTGGTGACGCCACCGCTTCATGACCCCTATGCGGCCCTGATCGCCAATTTCCATATGGGCGTCCAAACAGGCACGCCCATCGCAGCCTCCGGCCGCGACGCCGCCATTGCCCTGGCCACGGCTCTGGCGGCGGTGCAATCCGCAAGCACCGGCATCCGCACCGCCATAGAGAGTTTACAATGACCATCCACTCGCCTGACCTTGCCGACTGGCTCGCGTCCAACACCGACGACGCCCTCGCCTCAGTTATTCTTGATATGGCCAAAGCGGGCGCTGAAATCGCCAAGCTCGTTCGCAGCGGCACGCTGACGGGTGCCTTCGGCAGCCTCGACAGCATCAATGTGCAGGGGGAAACCCAGAAGCGGCTCGACGTTCTTGCCAACGACATCTGCAAGCGCCGCCTGGCTGTGAACGCGGACGTTGCTGCCATTGCTTCGGAGGAAGAGGAGCATGCGATCAGCTTTGCGCATCCCCACGCGGCCTATCTTGTCGCCTTCGATCCCCTAGATGGATCAAGCAACATTGACGTCAATGTAACGGTCGGCACCATATTCTCTATTCTGGCTGCCCCAGCCTATGCAGCGGACGATGTCGCCTTTCTCCAACCAGGGCACAGGCAGGTCGCTGCCGGCTACTTGGCCTATGGCCCTCAGACATGCCTGGTGCTGGCACTGCCGGGCCGCGCCGTCCAGTTTACGGCAGACCCCAGCGGGTTATTCATACTCACCCATGACCGTCTCGCCATTCCGGCTGGCAACCGGGTCATCAGCGCCAACCTCTCCAACCAGTCCCGCTGGTCACCGGGGCTGGCGAGCAAGGTCCGACATTTGCTGGACGAAA
>CAXBKI010000685.1:0-1688 GCA_963975955.1 uncultured Devosia sp. | reverse complement strand
ACAGTCCCAGCAGGGTCAGCAGATCCGCCATGCTCCCGGACCGGATGAAGGCGACCATGTCGTCCGGCCATTCGCGTGGCAGGTAGCGCTCGTGCACCAGTTCGAGCAGATGGCGATCCATGAACTGGCCGTGGTTCACCGACAGGCTCGCCGCATGCGGGGGCAGATTGTACTGCCGCGCCTCAGCCTGGTAGGCGGCATAGGCGCGGTCAGAGCCCTCGACCTCGGTCAGCGGCAGGCTGCGGATCGAAATGCGGTCCTCCTCGTGCTCGACCAGCTTGAGCGCCGGGCCATAGCCGACCGGCGATGGCACAGCGATATTGATGAACCTGCTCTCGCCCGAGTCATGACGGGCGGTGTCGTTGACGTGCAGGTGCCCGGAAAAATGCAGCGGCACGCCGGTGGCGGCAAAGGCCGCCGTGACTTCGGCCGGCGGGATGCGCCGCGCCAGCCCCTTGCCCCCGAGCAGCGCCATTTCCCGCTGCGACGCGCCGCCCAGCACATCGAGCGGCGGGTAATGGGAAAACGCCACCAGCGTCTTGCCCAACGCCCGTGCCCGCGCGGCAATGCCGGTCATCCACTCCAGCAGATGCGGGCGATGCTGCACCACGGCGGGCCAGCCGCCATTGGTGGGGTCGATAAAACTGGCCGGATCATCGAAATCGCTGGCGCCATCGCGTGGCACGCAGACATTGGCATCGAGCGAGAGCACCCAAAGTCCGGCAACCGGCTCGACCAGATAGGATGCGTCGATCATGGTACAGGCGGTGCGGCCGTCCGGACTGCGCACCGCATATTGGCGCTGCTCCCAGGCCGGATCCGTGCCGAACGGGCTTTCCCAATACAGGTCGCTGTCCTCGGGCTGGTAGCCCAGCCCGGCCATCAGGCCCAGCGCCGGGCTGGTTCCCAGCGTGCGGGCCTCGGGGCAGTCGGCGCTGTCGAGCAGGACGGCCTCGCCCGAGGGGCGCAGGAAATTCTTGGCCTGCGGCCGTCCCGCCAGCGCAAACAGATCGTGATTGCCCGGCGTCGCCAGTACGCGCAGCCCGAAGCGCTCGCGATACTGGGCAATGATGGCCAGGGCCGCCTCGACATTGGGGCGCTGCCCGTCATCGGTGAGGTCGCCGACCAGCAGGACGAGCTTGACGCCGGCCTCGGCCGCCTGCTGCAGCGCAGCGCGGAAGGCAGGCACGCTTTCGTTGAACACCCGGGTGGAGGCCGCGGTATCTGCAAAGCTGCGGATCGCTCCAGGCAACGCGCTGCCGCTCGGCACCCAGCTGCAATCATGCACATGGGGATCGGCGATGACCGCGTAGCGGATCAAACCGCGACCTCGCCGGCGGTCGCGGCCTGGCGGGCGCGTTCCGCCTCGACCAGGCTGATCCAGCCTGCCGTGCGTTCGGCGGCGGCGATCAGCATGGGCTTGGGGGTCTCATGCCATTCCTCTGGGCGCAGTTCGCGGCGCTCCCGGATATGGTCGATGGCGTCGACCAGTTCGGGAAATTCGCCGGGAATATGGATGTGCAGGAACAGTGCCGCCAGGATCACCGAGCGCGACCGGCCCGCCCGGCAATTGACCAGCACATTGCCCCGCTCGCGCATCGGGTAGCTCGGCTTTTCCGGCAGTACCTGGTCGAGGGCGCCGCGCAGCTGGTAGAAGCCTGCCAGCATCATGGTGTCGGGGTTGCCCG
>CAXBKI010000684.1:0-1690 GCA_963975955.1 uncultured Devosia sp. | reverse complement strand
AAGGCGCCCCTTTTGTTTGACCAAGGAATCATCTGATGAAGATCCGCAATTCGCTGAAGGCGCTGATGACTCGCCACCGCGCGAACAAGCTCGTCCGCCGTCGCGGCCGGGTTTATATCATCAACAAGGTGGACAAGCGCTTCAAGGCCCGCCAGGGCTGAGCTGTCGCTTGAGTGCAGTCTGAATGACAGGGCCCGCGTAAGCGGGCCTTGTTGCGTCTGGCTGCCGGGGGACCCGGGCGGTTACCAAAAAATGCCACTGGCGCGGCGTCAAAGCGTTAGGCATGACGGCTGAACGCGCTTCATCTCACCTGGCGGCGGTGATAAGGGGATTTTCGGTCGCCGGCCATGCGCCCGACCGTCGTGCCGGCCTGGCGCAAGAAGAATTTTGTTCAATGCCTTGCGTCATTTGGCTTCGCTGGGCCGTGTTATCGCCTCTGGAAATGCGTTCGGGTGAGGTTGCTGCATGCTGAAGGCCCGGACCCTTACGGTCCTGATCAATCGGCGCATCGACGATGTGTATAACTTCCTGGTCAATCCGGCCAATCTCGCCCGGTGGACCCTGTTGGGGCCGGGGCAGGCGGCGCCTGAAAAAGGCCCGCTGGCCTGGAACTTCGAGGGGCCGTACGGCAATGTGCTGGTGCGGTTCACCTCCGCCAACCCCTATTATGTGCTCGACTATTCGCTGCAGTCGGGGCCCCATGTCTGGCAGTCGTCCAGCGTGCGGCTGATCCGCAATGGCAGCGGGTGCGTGCTGACCCATACCTCGGTGCAGCAGCCGCTCGTTTCCGACGCGGCGTTTGAATCAGATGAAGAGTGGCTGCAATCGGACCTGCTCGTGCTCAAGACGCTGCTGGAGCGCTAGGGGCGGCCGACCCGACCGCGATCCATCCGATGCGCCGTGTCGGGAGGCCGGAAACTTGGCACAAAAAAGCCCGCTCGCGCGGGCTTTTCTCTCGATATCGAGGGCAGGAACCGGGCGGCGCAGGCCGGTCTCAGCTGGAGCCGGCGCCGTCCTGACGGACAAAGGCGATGCGCAGCATGTTGGTGGCGCCGGGCGTGCCCAGGGGAATGCCGGCGGTGATGGCGATGCGATCGCCGGGACGGGCAAAGCCCTCGCGATAGGCGATGACGCAGGCGCGATCGACCATGTCTTCCAGGCTCACGGCATCCTCGGTCTGCACGCAATGGACGCCCCAGACCACCGACATGCGGCGAATGGTGCGCTGATTGGGCGACAGCACGATGATGGGCTTGGAGGGCCGCTCGCGAGCGGCGCGGATGCCGGTGGAGCCAGAGGCGGTGTAGGTGACGATGGCGGCCAGATCGAGCGTTTCGGCGACCTGGCGGGTCGCTGCGGAAATGGCGTCGGCAGCAGTTGCTTCCGGCTCCGTCTGGGCGGCGCGGATGATGCCGCGGTAATTGGCATCGCTTTCCACGGCCACGGCCACCTTGTTCATGGTGGCGACGGCTTCGACCGGATACTGGCCGGAGGCGGATTCAGCCGACAGCATGATGGCATCGGCGCCTTCGAACACGGCGATCGAGACGTCCGAGACTTCAGCGCGGGTGGGGACCGGTGCGGTGATCATGGATTCAAGCATCTGGGTGGCCACGACCACGGGCTTGCCATAGCGACGGGCCATGCGGATCATGCGCTTCTGCAGTCCGGGAACCTGCTCGAGCGGCAG
>CAXBKI010000683.1:0-1690 GCA_963975955.1 uncultured Devosia sp. | reverse complement strand
GGCGTGATCGATCATGATTGATGTCATCAAGATCGGCGGCAATGAAAACGTCGGAATGTCCAACATCCTCGACGATGTCGCCGAGCTGGTTGGGCAGGGTCGCCGGGTGGTCGTGGTGCATGGCGCGTCGCACCGCATCGCGCGACTGGGCGAGCGCCTGGGCCGTCCGCCGCGCTATTTCATCTCCCCCTCAGGCCTGCGCTCGCGCTACACCGACAGGGATACCCTGGATGTTCTCCTCATGGCGTTCAGCGCCGTCAACAAGGAGATCGTCGCGCATCTGCGCCGCAAGTCCATAAGGGCGGTTGGCCTGTCGGGCATGGATGGTGGCCTGGTCAGCGGCGTGCGCAAGCAGGCGTTGCGGGCCAGCCAGCACGGTCGGGTCAGCATTATCCGGGACGATTACTCGGCACGGATTGCCGCCGTGGACCCCGCCCTCGTCAATTGCCTGGTCGGCAACGGCTTTGTCCCGGTCATCTCGCCGCCCGCCTTCGACGCGACCGAGGGCCCGGTCAATGTGGATGCGGATCGGCTTGCCGCATCGATCGCTGCCGCGCTGCTGCCCAGCCGCCTGTTCCTGCTTACCGATGTGCCCGGCCTGCTGCGGGACAGGGCCGACCCGTCGTCCCTGGTTCGGCAGGTGACGGCGGCCGACATCGAAGACGCGCTGCAACTGGCAGAGGGTCGCATGAAGCTCAAGGTCCTGGCGGCCCATGAGGCGGCGCGGCGCGGCGTGGCGCCGGTGGTGATCGCCGACAGTCGCCGGCCTCGACCGGTTCTCTCGGCCATTGCGGCACCGGGCACCGTCTTTTCGGGCTCAGCAGATGCGGAGGCGCCCCATGCAGCCCTCTAGGCAGGCGGCGCGCGAACTGCTGGTCGAGACCGTCGGCATGCCGTCGCCCTCGGGTCACGAACAGGCTGTGGCGCAGTTGCTGGCCGACCGCATGGCGGCCCTTGGCTATCGCAGTCGCGTTGACGAAATCGGCAATGTGATCGGCGAGATCGGCGATCCGGCGGGGCCGACGCTGGTACTGCTCGGCCATATCGATACGGTGCCCACGCTGCTGCCGGTGATCGACACCCCGGAGCGCCTGCTTGGCCGCGGCACGGTCGACGCCAAGGGGCCCTTCTGCTGCATGGTCTGCGCCGGGGCGGCGATGGCCGCGGCGCCGTGCAGGTTCGTCGTCATCGGCGCGGTCGGCGAAGAGGCCGATTCGAGGGGCGCCTGGTCGCTGCAGGGCAAATTCGATCCGGTCGCGGTCATCATTGGCGAGCCATCGGCCGCCAACGGCATTGCCATTGCCTATAAGGGGCGGATCGGTGGCGTCTATTGCCAGCTATCGCCACCCGGGCACATTGCCGGGCCGCAGGGCAATGCCGCCACCGGCGTGATGACATTCTGGCGCATGCTGGAAGGCTATCTCGCGGATCAGCCGGCCGGCGAAAGCGTGTTTGACCGCGCCGAGGCCGCCATCAGCCGGCTGTCAGGCGATGCCAGCATGGCCGAGCTCCACTTCGACATCCGCATACCGGCGGGGTTCGATATCGACGCCTTGCTGCGCCACGCCGCCAGTCACAGCGGCCAGGGTTCTCTGAGGATTTTGGAAACCACCCGGGCGGCGGCGTTCTCGCGCTCATCGCCGCCGGCCCGCGCGCTGATCGCCAGCATGCGCGCGGCGGGACAGGCGCC
>CAXBKI010000682.1:0-1693 GCA_963975955.1 uncultured Devosia sp. | reverse complement strand
GATTTGCTACGCCCTGATCCCTCAAGCCTGCCATGCCCAGAGCGCACCCGGCTCTGGCAACCATCTGCCCCCGGACCACCCCAAGGACGACCATGACCGTTGCGCATTTCCCGCCTGCCCTGTTCCAGAGCTTTGAGGAAAAGGCTGACCCCGCCACGGTGGCGCCGCGTCTTGCCGCCTTGCGGGCTGCCATGGCAGAAGCCGGCGTCGATGCCTTTCTGGTGCCGCGCGGCGATGCCCATCGCGGCGAGTCGGTGCCGGCCGGCGAGGCGCGGCTGGCCTATCTGACCGGCTTCACCGGCTCGGCGGGACTGGCCATTGTCGGTCCTACCGGCGCAGGCCTGTTCGTCGACAGTCGATACACCCTGCAGGCCCCCGCCCAGACCGATACCGGCCAGATCACCGTGCAGGAATGGCTCGGCGCCGGCTATGCGCCCGATCTGGCCAACTATGTGCCCAAGGGCGGCACGCTGGCCTATGATCCCTGGCTGCACACACCCGGCGAGGTGCGCAGCCTGACCGAGCTGCTCGGCGAACACTGCACGCTGCTGCCCCACGCCAATCTGGTAGACACCATCTGGGCCGACCGGCCCGGCGCGCCTGTCAGCCCCATCGAGTTTCTTGGCCACAACCGCGCCGGCCAGACCGCCGGCGACAAGATCATCGCCATCCAGGCCAGCCTGACCACCGACCGGGCCGACGCCGCCGTGCTGACCCTGCCTGAATCGATCTGCTGGCTACTCAACATGCGCGGCCGCGACGTGCCCAACACGCCCGTCGTGCTGGGCTTCGCCATCCTGCCGCGCACCGGACAGCCAACGCTCTATCTGGACCCGGCCAAGATCACCGACGAGCTCAGGTCGGCGCTCAGGGATGTCGCCCAGATCGCCGACAGCGCGACGCTGACCGCGGACCTCGCCGCCCTGGGTGCCGCCGGCAAGGCCGTGCTGATCGATCCGGCGACGGCCCCTGCCGCCATCGCCACCACACTGGGCCAGGCGGGCGCCAGGCTGATCGAAAAGCGCGATCCGGTGCTGCTGCCCAAGGCCCGGAAAAACCAGGCCGAACTGGCCGGCATGCGCGAGGCGCACACGCTCGACGGCGTGGCCCTGGCCAAGTTCCTTGCCTGGTTCGACAACACCGCCCCTGGCGGCACGCTGACCGAAATCGCCATCGTCACGGCGCTCGAAGCCTTCCGGCGCGAGGAAGAAAGCTGCGTGGACGCCAGCTTCGACACCATTTCGGGCGCCGGCCCCAATGGCGCCATCGTGCATTACCGGGTGACCACAAAGACCGACCGGCGTCTCGACCCCGGCGAGCTGATGCTGGTCGATAGCGGGGCGCAATATCTCTCGGGCACCACCGACATCACCCGCACCCTGTCCACCGGCGCCGCCACGCCCCAGCAGCGCGACCGCTTTACCCGGGTGCTCAAGGGCATGATCGCCATTTCGACGGCACGCTTTCCGCAAGGCACCAGCGGGGCCCAGCTCGATATCCTGGCCCGCCAGTTTCTCTGGCAGGACGGCGTCACCTACAATCACGGCACCGGCCACGGGGTGGGCGCCTATCTTGGCGTGCATGAGGGGCCCATCGGCATTTCCAGCCGCTACACCACCCCGCTCGAGGCGGGCAATGTGATCTCCAATGAGCCGGGCTACTACCAGGCCGGCGCCTATGGCATCCGCATCGA
>CAXBKI010000681.1:0-1697 GCA_963975955.1 uncultured Devosia sp. | reverse complement strand
CCCTGTCGCCCATGGCGGCAAGGCTTCGGACGCTTTCCATCTGATCATCCCGTCGCTACCGGGCTTCGGTTTCTCCGACAAGCCGACGGAACCCGGTTGGGATATCGGCCGGATTGCCGGGGTCTGGGCGCGGCTCATGGCGCGCCTGGGCTATGAGCAGTGGTTCGCCCAGGGCGGCGATTGGGGTGCCGGCGTCACCACCATGCTGGGCTATATGGCGCCGGCCGGGCTCAAGGGCATTCATCTCAACTTTGCCATGTTCCAGCCCAGCAGCGCCGAAATTGCCAATGCCGATGCCGCAGAGCGCAAAATGCTGGCGGACGCGCAGCGCTATAACGAGGAGTTCGCCGGCTACTACACGCTGCAGAACACGCGGCCGCAATCGGTCGCCTTCGGCCTGGCCGATTCCCCGGTCGGCCTGGCGGCCTGGATCTATGCGCTGTTCCAGGATGTATCGGACAGTGGCGGCGAACCCGAGCGCGTCTTCAGCCTCGACGCCATGATCGACGACATCATGCTCTACTGGCTTCCCAATGCCGGCCCCAGTTCGGCCCGTCTCTATTGGGAAAGCGCGCAGGCCATGAAACGCAATACAATGGCGTTTCCGCCCATGCCCACGCCCACCGGCATCAGCATGTTCCCCGGCGAGCAGGTGCGCCTGTCCCGACGCTGGGCGGCGGCGCGCTTTGCCAATCTGGTCCATTTCAACACGCCTGAGCGTGGCGGCCATTTTGCGGCGCTGGAACAGCCGGCCCTCTTCGTTGCAGAGCTGCGGGCGACCTTCGCCAAACTCGACTAGCCGAAAAGACGATAAGCGCCGTTTTCCGCCGTCGTGCCCAATCCCGGCATGGTGATGACGCCCAAATTGGGCGTGTCTGCTGATCCGATCAGCTTACCAGCGGCAGACCGCCACTACGCAATTTGACCGGCGAGCGCCGCATCCACCTCGGCGGCGCTCGGAATTGCCGGCTGGGCGCCGGCCTTGAGGCAGGCCAGGCTTCCCGCGGCGGCGGCGCGGCGCAGGGCGGCCTGCAGATCGAGCCCGGCATCGAGCCCGGCTGCCAGATAGCCACAGAACGTGTCGCCGGCGCCCACGGTATCGACCGGCTTGATGGGCAGGGCCGGGATGGCAAACGGCTTGCCCCCGGCGATCGCCTTGACCCCGGCGCCACCCAGCGTGACGATCAGGATCTGGTCGTGCCTAGCCGCCCAGTCGGCCATGGCCGCATCCAGTTCGGTTTCCGGCCGCCCGCTGAGCAGGGCGAATTCGGTCTCATTGGCCACCACGATACTGGCCAGCGGCGCGATGGCCGCCGTATCGGCGAGGAAAGGGGCGGTGTTGAGCACGCTGGTGACGCCCTGCGCCCGCGCCAGCTCCAGGGCGTGACGTGTTGCGGGCTGGGGGATTTCCTGCTGCACCAGCAGGATGTCGTCGCTGCCCAGGCCGGCCAGCGCCGTCTCGGCATCGGCGGGCGTGATGGTGCCATTGGCGCCCGGCAGCACCGCAATGACGTTCTCGCCGGCGCCATCGACAAAGATCATGGCAATGCCGGTGGTGCTGTCGGCGTGGCGCACCGCGCCCAGATCGACCCCGGCGGCGTCGAGCAGGGCCAGCGCCGCATCGGCAAAGCTGTCCTTGCCCACCGCCGAGACATGGCGCACCGGCGCGCCGGCCCGCCGGGCCGCGAGCGCCTGGT
>CAXBKI010000680.1:0-1703 GCA_963975955.1 uncultured Devosia sp. | reverse complement strand
CGTAAAGCTGATGCCGAACGGTGGCAGCCCCTTGCCCATGGTCATGCTCAGCGGGCCGTGTTCGACCACTCTGAACAACAGCAATGTCTCGCAGGCAATGATGGCCGCAACCAGCATGACGGCCAGCACGAAGCCCAGTCCGACCGTCCTGCGCAAAATGAGCAGCAGCGCCGCCCCCATCAGGCACAGCAGCATGGGCATGACGATTACCCAGTCGGCAAGCTGGGTGACTGTCTCGATCATGCCTTGTGGCACGTTATCTGCGGCCATCTCAGTAACTCAATGGAGGGTTGGGCGCATTTTCGGGCTCGGCCACGCGCATGGTGTCGGTATTGTCGGCATCGAGCGCCTGATAGGTGCGATAGGCCAGCACCAGCAGGAAGCTGAACATGGCAAAGCCGATGACGATGGCGGTCAGGATCAGGGCCTGTGGCAGGGGGTTGGCGATCGGCCCGTCCGGGTGGTCGAGCCCTCCCGGCACTAGGGGGGCAATTTCCTGGGTGAGGCGCCCCGCCGTAAAGATCAGCAGGTTGACGCCATTGCCCAGGATGACCACGCCCAGCAGCATGCGGATCAGCGAGCGCGAGAGAAGCATGTAGACGCCCAGCCCGACAAAACAGCCCACCAGGACGGCGATGACATAGTCCATTACAGGTCCTCCCCGTCTTCGCTCTCGAGCCCCAGGGCGATCGAGGAAATCGTGCCGAAAACCACGAGATAGACCCCGATATCGAACACCATTGGCGAGGACAGCGGCACCACCGAGCCCCCGACATCGAGGTAAAACCAGATGCTGGTCATGAACGGATTGCCGTTGAAGATCGACATCAGCCCCGCCAGACCGCCCATCAGCACGCCGACGCCGGCGATGCTTAGCGGATCAAAGTGCAAGGCGCGCCGCGCGTCCGCCGCGCTTGAGGCCATGCCCAGGACCGCAATGGCCGAAGCCGCGATCAGCCCGCCGATGAAGCCGCCGCCCGGCTCGTTATGCCCGCGCAGGCAAACATAGATCGAAAACACCAGCATGGTCGAAACGATCATCGGAGCGATGGTGCGGAAGATCACTGTGTTCATGGCGTTGCCCTCTTGCGGCGCGGGCGGGTGGGCGGCGGTGATGCGTCCTCGGCTTTGGCTTTGGAGGCAGCAGGGCGCTTGGCCTGTGCCGGCTTTGCAGCGGCCGCCTTGGGCTTGCTCGCCTTTGCTGCCCTGGTGCGCGCGGCCGGCGAGCGGGCTGGTGCGTTGTCGACCTGCGGAACCACCGGTGCCGGCGGCACTCCGGCCGGAACGGCCTTCTTGCGGCTGCGCAGCAGCACCATGATGGAAATGCCGGCAGCCATCAGCACCGAGATTTCCCCGAGCGTATCAAAGCCACGATAATCCACCAGGATCACGTTGACGATGTTGGCGCCATGGGCAATCGGCACGCTGGTGGCGATGAAGAAGTCGGACAGCCGGCTATCGAACGTTCCCGAAAGGACGACCATGAGCAGCAGGCTGACACCGACACCGCAAACCACCGCGAGGGTGCCGTCACGGGCCAGATCTTCGAAGGGGCGATGGTCGCGCTCATCGAGATTGAGCCGGGTCATCACCAGGGCCAGGATCACCACCGAAAGGATTTCCACCATGAACTGGGTAAAGGCCAGATCGGGGGCGCCGAACAGCAGGAAGATCAGCGCCACTGCCGTGCCCTGAACGCCCAG
>CAXBKI010000679.1:0-1705 GCA_963975955.1 uncultured Devosia sp. | reverse complement strand
GGTGCGTTCAGACAGGTCGTTGGCGCCCGACAGGATTTCGCCGGTGGCCGTCTTGAGGGCGCCAGAGGTGCCGCGCAGTTGCGCCACAATGGCGTGCAGCTGCTCGGCCACTGCGTTGGTACTTGTCTTGAGCTGACCAAAGGCGCCTTTGTAGTCCCCCCGCATCCGCACACTGAGATCAGCACCCGCGAGGGCAGCCAGCACCGTGCCGGTTTCGCCCAGGCCCCGGTCAACGGTCTCGAGCAGCGCGTTGACGTTCTCGGCCAGCTGGCGCAATTCCGCACTGGGCTGATCGACCACCAGCCGCTGCGAGAAATCGCCCTCGATTGCGGCCCCCACGACAATGCCGATGTCGTGCTGCAGGCCCTCTATCAACGCGACCTGAGACGCACGCTCATCACTCATATCGAGCTCGGCCGAGCGCAGGTCGCGCATTTTCACGCCATTGCCGCGGAACACTTCGACGGCCTCGGCCATATAGCCCAGCTCGTCGGCGCGCTCGAGGCCTGGCACCACGATGTTGAGCCGGTCGGCGGCAATCTCTGCCATGGCGTCGGTCAGGCGCGATACGGGGCGGGTAATGCTTCGGGCAAACACCAGGCTGACAGCAGCCGCGAGCACCAGCATGATCGCCGCGATTGCCAGCATCGTATTGCGCAACCCGGCCGATGGCGCCGCAATGTCGGCAGCGCTCTCGAGCGCGACCACTGCCCAGCTCACGCCGCCAAAGCTCAGCGGCTGGCTGGCCGCCACATAGGCCATGCCATCGCTATATTCGAGCGGCCCCAGATCTGCACTGCCGCCGAGCGCGGCAGCCACGGCGGGGGCGTCCAGCTTGCGGGTGAACACGTCGTCTTCGGGGGTCGATGGGGAGTTATTGCGGACCAGCTTGTCCTGACCGACCAGATAGAGCGCGCCGCTCGACCCCAGGCCCTGCGTCCGATCCAACACCGCACCGATGGGCTTTGCCGACATCTGATAGGCGATGACCCCGATCAGGAACCCCTGGTCATAGACCGGTGTGGCGATGAAACTGGCCGGAATGCCCGCACTGGGGCCATAGGGCGCAAAATCGGTCAGAAAGACCTGCCCGGCTTCGCCCGCCATGGCGGCACGGACTGCCGTGCCGAGATCGGATCCGGCCCAGGGGCCGCCATTGTCCGCAAAATTGGTGCCGAAATCGGCTTTCTTGGCCACCGAATAGACATTGTTGAAGTCGGTGTCGAACAGCAGGATATCGTCATAGCCGTGCTTTTCCAGCAGATCGCGGAAATCGGCATGCAGGGCCCGATGGTGCAGATCATAGACCGGCAATCTGTCCGAGGTGTCGAGCAGCAGGCGCGCCTCGGCCGCGTTGGGGTTCTGGGTGATATAGGCGGCCTGCAGCAGATCCACCGGATCGCCCTGCCCCTTGAGCGAGCGCAAGGCCCCGGAAAACAGGTCGATACTGGCCGCAATCTCGGACCGTCCGGCAAAGAGCGTCAGGTCCGCCGAGACATCCTCGAAATAGGCCGAAAGCGCCGAATTGGCATTGGCCGCCGCGGCCGTCAGTCGCTGTTGCGCCTGCTGGGTGACGATGGCATTGCCGGCAAGATAGGCAGCCAGACCAAGGCAGGCACCCGTCGCCAGCGCGATGATCACCACCATGGCGGGCAATTTGAAGGCGAGTTTCAACTGGGGCATCAGAGCGTCCGGTACTGTGGCA
>CAXBKI010000678.1:0-1706 GCA_963975955.1 uncultured Devosia sp. | reverse complement strand
GGCCGGCGTGCCGGTGATCATGCGAGCGATGCTGGAAGCGCTGGCACCCACGCTGCACGGCGGCAAGAAGGTGCTCTCGGTAACGATCAAGGCTGCGGTGGGCGAGGGCACGGTGGGCGGACCGCTGGGCGCGCTGCAGGCCGAATATCCCGACGTCAAGATGGGCAGCTACCCCCAGATGGGCCAGGACCGGGTGATGACCGAACTGGTGCTGCGCTCTTCGGACGCGGCGCGGCTGGAAGAGGCCGCGGCCAAGGTGCGCGCCATGGTGGCGGCGGCGCACGAAAAGGCCGGTATTGCCGCACCTGCACAAGACTGATTGGCGTGGGGCCGCAGCTTTGCTACACAACGGCCTTCCAAATTCAACCGGGCGCATGACGCCGGTGCAGGAGAAGTGATTTGAGCGACCCCAACCAGAAGTCGTTCCCGGTGACCTGGGACCAGTTCCACCGTGACAGCCGGGCCCTGGCCTGGCGCCTGGCGGCACTCGGGCCTTTCGACGCGGTCGTGGCCATTGCCCGCGGCGGCCTCGTGCCTGCCGCCATCGTGGCGCGCGAGCTCAATATCCGTACGGTCGAGACCGTGGCGGTCAAGAGCTATGACCACCAGAACAAGGGCGGCATCCAGGTGCTCAAGGAGATCAGCCAGCCAGTGCTCGATCTGGCGACATCGGGGGCAAAGGTGCTGATCGTGGACGATCTGGTCGATACCGGCTCGACGGCGCGCGTGGTGCGCGACATGCTGCCCGGCGCCCATTTTGCCACCGTCTATGCCAAGCCCAAGGGCCGCGAGATGGTCGATACCTTCATCACCGAGGTCAGCCAGGACACCTGGATTTTCTTCCCCTGGGACCTGGACGTGGCCTATGTCGCCCCGATCAGCGGCGGAACGGACTAGCTTCGGACGCGCAAGCGGGCGTGGTGGAATGGTAGACACACCGGACTTAAAATCCGGAGACTGTATAGTCGTACGAGTTCGAGTCTCGTCGCCCGCACCATATTGATATTGTGTCGTTTTCCGCCGGGTGTGCGGGCCGGCGGCCCGGGTGTGCGGCTCAGGGGTGGTGCGCCTGGCGGTAAGGCGTCAGCGGCTCACAAGGCTGTCCTGCTGATGATCGGCATGGGCCGGCGCGCTCGGCTGAGGGGCCAGTTCAGGCGCGATGCCGGATATGGCGGCGCGCAGCATGGCCTCGTCGGCCGGTCCCAGATTGCCGAAATCAAGAATGTAGAGCAGGGCGGCGGCAGTGTCCTTGACGGTGCGCGCCGGTGGCGGGCTCTGCAAGGCCTCAAGGGCCGGGCCATAGGAATTGCGAACCGAATGGGCGCCGTCAGAACCCGCACAGACCATGAGTTCGTAATTGGTCACCTGGGCACGGAATTCGGCGATGAGCGAAGACAGGCTGCGGGTACGTCGAGCCATTGTGAAATCCAGAAGGCTGCGCGGTATTGCGTGCCATAATGGTCAGGCCAAGAGGGTCGCAAAACAAGTCAGGAAAATCCTGCCAACCGGCAGGGTGCGCTTGGGCGGGCCATTGCGAGGGTGTTAGGATTGCGCGGGCCGGCGATGAAAACCGGCCAGGACAGGCATGACAGGAACAAGATGATCGAACGGATCGAGACGGGAATTGCGCCATCGTCGGCGCCGGTAAATGACGCGATCAGGGCCGGCAGGCAGGTCTGGCTGGTGGCCATCGCCGAGGACCCCGC
>CAXBKI010000677.1:0-1719 GCA_963975955.1 uncultured Devosia sp. | reverse complement strand
CGCCTTCCAATAAATCCCGGCGCCCCGAGGCGGCTTTCGTCTCACTACTTCTAACTTACTCAGGGGCGGTTGCCGCCTCGGGGCCCGTCCGTCTTTCGAAACCCGCATCGCAGGCGGCGCTTTTGCGCACCTGTTGTTTCCTTCCCAGCGATCGTCTAACAACGGCGCGACCGAGCAGGACTGCCAAAATGACCGAAAAAACCAAGCTGATCGCCCCGCGTCTGCCACGCGGCTTTGAGGACCGTACGCCCGGCGAGATCGCCGCCGTCGGCGCCATGATCGACAAGATCAAGGCAGTCTACGAGCGTTATGGCTTTGACCCGGTCGAGACCCCGCTGTTCGAGTTCACCGAAACCCTCGGCAAATTCCTGCCCGATACCGATCGGCCCAATGCCGGCGTATTCTCGCTGCAGGACGATGACGAGCAGTGGATGAGCCTGCGCTACGATCTGACCGCGCCGCTCGCCCGCTACTTCGCCGAGAACTTCGAGACCCTGCCCAAGCCCTATCGCTCCTATCGCCAGGGCTATGTGTTCCGCAACGAAAAGCCCGGCCCGGGCCGCTTCCGCCAGTTCATGCAGTTCGATGCCGATACTGTCGGCGCCGCCAGCCCCGAGGCTGATGCGGAAATGTGCATGATGATGGCCGACGTCATGGACGCGCTTGGCCTGTCGGGCCAGTACATCGTGCGCGTCAACAATCGCAAGGTGCTCGATGGTGTGCTGGCCACCGCCAGCGTCACCACCGAGGCGCAAAAGCTCACCGTGCTGCGCGCCATCGACAAGCTCGACAAGTTTGGTACCGATGGCGTCAGGCTGCTGCTCGGAGCCGGCCGCAAGGACGAGAGCGGCGACTTCACCAAGGGCGCCGGCCTCACCGAAGACCAGATCGCGCCGCTGCTGGCCTATGTGGCGAGCGGCGAACCGGCCGCTGGCATCGAGCGGGGCAGCAACGCCCATGTCGTCTCCACCATCAATGCGCTGGCCGGACTCATCGGCGGCTCGGAAACCGGGCTCGAAGGGGTCAAGGAACTGGCGACCATTTTCGGCCTGGTTCAGGCCAGCGGCTTTGGTGATCGGGTCATGCTCGATCCTTCGGTGGTGCGCGGCCTCGAATATTACACCGGCCCGGTCTTTGAGATCGAACTGACCTTCAAGGTGCAGAACGAGAAGGGCCAGGACGTGGTCTTTGGATCGGTTGGCGGTGGTGGTCGCTATGATGGTCTGGTGTCGCGCTTCCGGCGCGAACCGGTTCCCGCGACCGGCTTTTCCATCGGCGTCTCGCGCCTTGCCAGCGCCCTCAAGCTCACCGGCAATCTGCATGCCCAAGAGCCCGTCGGCCCCGTCGTCGTCCTCGTGATGGACAAGGAGCAGACCGCGGCCTACCAGGCCATGGTTTCCGAGCTGCGCCGTGCCGGCATCCGCGCCGAAATGTTCCTGGGCAATACCAAGAATTTCGGCAAGCAGGTCGCCTATGCCGACAAGCGCAACGCTCCCGCCGTCATCATCGAGGGCAGCCAGGAGCGCGACCAGGGCATCCTGCAGATCAAGGATCTGGTCGCCGGTAAAGAGGCTGCCGCCGCCATCACCGATAACGCCGAATGGAAGGCGGCGCGCCCCGGCCAGTTCGAGGTCAAGCGCGAGGACCTCGTCTCCGCCATCCAGACCCTGCTGAGCCAGCCATGATAACGCCTCCGCTGCCATCGACGTTGCCCTTTAC
>CAXBKI010000676.1:0-1731 GCA_963975955.1 uncultured Devosia sp. | reverse complement strand
CCAGATCCCTGCCCAAGGCGCTGACGGTCATCGAGGCGCGCGAGACGATATCGACCACCGCCGAGATGGAAGAGCGCCCCTGGGTAGCCGCCCGCGACATGGCCGTCCTCTCGCTCTGCTACGGCGCCGGACTGCGCATTGCCGAGGCCCTGGCGCTGACCCGCGGCGACCTGGAAGCCCAGGTTTTGCGGGTCACCGGCAAGGGCGGCAAGACCCGAATGGTGCCGCTGATCGCCGCGGTGCGGGCCTCCATCGAGCTCTATCTCGAGCTCTGCCCGTTCAGGTCCTGGCCCGAGGAACCGTTGTTCCGCGGGGTCAAGGGCGGCGTGCTGTCGCCCCGGCTGATCCAGCTGCGGGTGGCCCAGCTGCGCGGCGCCCTGGGCCTGCCGCCATCGGCAACCCCCCACGCGCTGCGGCATTCCTTTGCCACCCACCTGCTCGGCAAGGGCGGCGATCTGCGGGCGATCCAGGAATTGCTCGGCCATGCCAGCCTCTCCTCGACCCAGATCTACACCGCCGTCGATACCGAGCGCCTGCTCGACAGCTACCGCAAGGCCCACCCCCGCAGCGCCTGACATAGGCTTCGATCTGTCATATCCGATCGTACCGAACCGTTATCGTCCGGAGCGACTTGTCGCTCACCCTTTGGCGGCGCTACAAAGGCGGCATGGACAAGCCCGTTTCCACCCTCCGGCTATCGCTTCTTCTTTCTGGCTCCCCTCGGGACCGGAACGAGCGCTGACGTCCAGCTTTTCGTTATCCCGGCCCGCCTTCTGGCGCTCCGGTGACTGGCAAGGCGGACCGCATCAGGACCCGCCGCATGACCAGTTCGTCCAACCCGAAACCCGCCACCACTGACCCGCTCGGCTACGGCTTTGCCGTGGCCGGGGCAATCCTGTTTTCCACCAAGGGCATTTTCATCAAGCTCGCCTATGCCCATGGCGTCGCCACCGAGATGCTGCTCAGCCTGCGCATGCTGGTTGCCCTGCCCGTCTATCTGGTCATTCTGCTCACCCTGCTGCGGCGCGAGCAAAAGCTGCGCGCCCTGCTCACCGCCCCCATTGTGCTCTCCAGCATGGCGGTGGGGATATTGGGCTATTACCTGTCGAGCTATCTCGATTTTCTCGGCCTCAATTTCCTGTCCGCCCAATATGAGCGGCTGGTGCTGTTCACCTACCCCTTCTTCGTGCTGCTGTTTGGCGTCTGGTTCTTTGGCGACCGCATGCACTGGCGCGTCGTGCCGGGCATGCTGGTCTCCTATGCCGGCCTCCTGGTGATCTTCGGCTGGAACCTGGCCATCAATCCCGACGGGCTGCTGCCCGGCACGCTGCTGGTGCTCGGCTCGGCCATCACCTTTGCCCTCTACCAGCACCTGGCCAAGCGGCAGATGCTGGTGATCGGGGCGGGCCTGTTCACCTGCATCGGCATGTCCACCGCCGCCCTGGTCGCCATTGCCCAGAACCTGATCCTGGCCGGCCCCGCCAGCTACCTGGCCCTGACGCCCCAGATCTGGGGCTATGGCCTGGCCCTGGGCCTGCTGGGCACCGTGCTGCCCTCCTTTCTGATGAATATGGGCATGGCCCGGATCGGGGCCAGGGCAACCGCATCCACCGGCGCCTTCGGCCCCATTGTGACCATCGTGATTGCGGTGTGGGTGCTGGGCGAACCCTTCACGCTCTATCACGCCATCGGCACGGCGGCGGTGCTGCTCGGCTCGGCGCGGGTGAACAG
>CAXBKI010000675.1:0-1735 GCA_963975955.1 uncultured Devosia sp. | reverse complement strand
TTGATGCCAGGGGCATCATCATCGGATTTGCCGCTGCCTTCGGCGGCTGGCCGGCAGCGATCGTGGCCATCGCCATTGGCACGGGCTATCGCATCTGGCTGGGCGGCATGGGAGCGATGCCCGGTGCGGCCGGCATTGTCATGGCCGGCCTGCTGGGTCTGAGCTGGCGCTATTTCTTGCGCCCCAAGAAACGGGTCAAGGCGCGTCACCTGGTGGTGCTGGGGCTGGTTGTGTCCTGTTATGTGCTCACCGGCATCGGCATGGGCTATGCAAGCCTTTGGGCGCTGCTGAGCATGATCGGGCCCTATATGGTGTCGGCGTCGGTTATCGGCGCGGTGCTGCTGGGGCTGTTTGTCGAGCGCGAGCTGCGCCAGATCGATCGCGAGCAGCAGTGGAAAATGCGCGCCCTGACCGATCCACTGACCGCACTGCCCAATCGCCGCGGCTTCGAGCGCGGCATGCAAGGACTGCGCACGCCTGACACGCAGGCGACCCTGATGGCGATCGATCTTGATCACTTCAAGACCGTCAATGACAGCCATGGCCATGCGGCGGGCGATTATGTGCTGCAGAAGGTGGCAATGGTGCTGCGCAGCAGCCTGCGCAATCGCGATCTGCTGTCGCGCCTGGGGGGTGAAGAACTTGCCGTGCTGTTGCCCGAAACCGATGCGGCGCTGGCACAGGTGATCGGCGAACGCCTGCGACGTGCCATTGACGAGATGGAAATCGTCTGGGAGGGCAAGGCCATTCACATCACCGCCAGTTTTGGCATCGCCACCGCTCCGGGTACGCTGTCGATGGTGGAACTGTTCGAACGCGCCGATGCCGCGCTCTATGCGGCCAAGCATGGCGGGCGCAACAGGGTCGTGTTCTCTCCGGGAACGCTGGCGCCGCCCGAGGCGCCCCTCAGGCCGCAGCCGTTTGTGGAGCGGCGCCAGCCCAAGGACGCGCCCAAAGCGGCGTGAGGCCGGTAAGCCGAGCGCGGGTCGGGTTCAGGACTTTTTCAGATCGCCATTATTGCCGGGCACCCACAGCACGTCCCGGGTGCCATTGGCATTGGCTACGCGCGACAGCACAAACAGCAGATCAGACAGCCGGTTGAGGTAGCGGACCGCCTCCGGGTTGGTGTCGGGTTCAGCCGCCGCCAGATGGACGGTGATGCGTTCGGCCCGCCGGGTCACGGTGCGCGCCACATGCAGGGCCGCCGCCAGCGGGGAGCCGCCGGGCAGCACGAAGCTGGTCAGGGGCTCGATGCCCTCATTGTACTGGTCGATGAGCTTTTCGAGCGCCTCGGTCTGCACCGGACGAATGCGCAAGGACGGGTGCAGGGCAGTATCGTCGTCAAGACCGGGCGTGGCCAGGTCGGAGCCGACGTCGAACAGGTCGTTCTGGATGCGGCCGAGCAGTTTGTCGATCTTGGGCTGGCTGGCGGTGTGAATGCGTGCCAGGCCAATGCTGGCATTGGCTTCATCGACAGTGCCATAGGCCTCGACGCGCAGATCGTATTTCGGTCGCCGTGGCCCGCGGACCAGCCCGGTGCTGCCGTCATCGCCAGTCTTGGTATAAATGCGGTTGAGCTTTACCATCAGATTCAGCCCCGCCCGCCGCCGAAGAAGAACAGCGCGCCCATCAGCAGGATCAGGGCAACGGCCTGACCCATCACGCGCAGCCGCATCAGGCGCTGACTGGTATTGCCCGAACCGCCCTTGACCATGTTCCACAGGCCCAGGCCCAG
>CAXBKI010000674.1:0-1748 GCA_963975955.1 uncultured Devosia sp. | reverse complement strand
TTGCCGATGAGGCGACACTGGATCGAATGACCGGTGAAGGCCAGATCGCCTTCCGCTACGCCCAGGGTACCAACCCGAACGGCTCGCTGCGCGACATCGCCGGCATTCTCAACGAGAAGAAAAACGTACTCGGCCTGATGCCCCATCCGGAAAACCTGATCGAGGCAGCCCATGGCGGCACCGACGGAAGAGCCCTGTTTTCCGGGCTTTTGGGTGAGGCGGCCTGAGATGACGCAGCGCCGCCGGCCCCTCCTGAGGGGTTGCCGCGGCGAGATAATCTGGAGGCTCGACCATGCCTAGCGCCGACAATCCCGCCAGCATCGCCATCCTCGTCTTTCCCGGCGTCGAAGAACTCGATTTCGTCGGCCCCTGGGAAGTCTTCTCGGTCGCCAGGCTCATGGGCGCCCCGCTTAAGGTCTGCACCGTCGGCTGGCGCGAGGCCGCCGTCACCTGCGCCCGCGGCCTCAGGATAACCGCCGATTACGCCTTTGCCGACAAGCCACACGCCGATCTTGTCCTTATCCCTGGCGGCAAGGGCACCCGCGTGCTGGCCCAGGACGACGAATTCAACAGCGAAATCCGCGAATATCTGGCATCAGCCAAATGGCAGACCTCGGTCTGCACCGGCTCGGCCCTGCTGGCCCGTGCCGGCTTCCTTGAGGGTCGCCAGGCCACCACCAACCGCGGTGCGCTCGATTTCCTGCGCGCCCACGCGCCGCATACCTACATCATCGACAAGCGCTATGTGCACGACGGCAATGTCGTGACCAGCGCCGGCATCTCGGCTGGTATCGACATGGCCCTCTGGCTGGTCGGCCACCTGTTTGGTGAAGACACCGCCCGCGCCACCCAGTCCCACATGGAATATTTTCCAGAGCCGCCCTACGGAAACCCTGCTTGATGACCATTCCCAACGATATCGTGATTACCCCTGAGCTCGTCGCCGACCACGGCCTGAAGCCCGACGAGTACCAGAAAATTCTCGATCTGATCGGGCGGGTGCCAACCTATACCGAGCTCGGAATCTTCTCGGCGATGTGGAACGAGCATTGCTCCTACAAATCCTCCAAGAAGTGGCTCAAGACCCTGCCAACCACGGGCCCCCGCGTCATTCAGGGGCCCGGCGAAAACGCCGGCGTGGTTGATATCGGCGATGGGCAGGCCATCGTCTTCAAGATGGAATCGCACAACCATCCGTCCTTCATCGAGCCCTATCAGGGCGCCGGCACCGGCATGGGCGGGATTCTGCGCGACGTGTTCACCATGGGCGCCCGCCCCGTGGCTGCCATGAACGCCCTGCGCTTTGGCGCCATTGATCACGACAAGACCCGCCACCTCGTCTCCGGCGTCGTGGCCGGCATCGGCGGCTATGCCAACGCCTTTGGCGTGCCCACCGTGGGCGGCGAGGTTGAGTTCGATGCCAGCTACAATGGCAATATCCTGGTCAATGCCTTTGCTGCCGGCCTTGCCGACACCGACAAGATCTTCCTTTCCGAAGCCAAGGGCGTCGGCCTGCCGGTGGTCTATCTCGGCGCCAAGACCGGCCGTGATGGCGTCGGCGGCGCCACCATGGCCTCGGCCGAATTCGGCGACGATATCGACGAGAAGCGCCCCACCGTGCAGGTCGGCGACCCCTTCACCGAAAAGCGCCTGCTCGAAGCCTGTCTCGAACTGATGGCCACCGGCGCCGTCATCGCCATTCAGGACATGGGCGCGGCGGGCCTGACCTGCTCGGCCGTCGAAATGGG
>CAXBKI010000673.1:0-1750 GCA_963975955.1 uncultured Devosia sp. | reverse complement strand
ATGACAGCGCTGTGCGCCGCGCCCTCGGCAGAAGCGGTGGAAATCGCAGACCAGCAGTTCGCGCTGGTGGTTGCCGCCTATGGCAGGATCGAGTTTCTGCGCCTGGGACCGGTGATGGAGGATAACCGCGCCGACCGGATGCTGTTCTGGCCGGACCGGCGCAGCATCGGGCTCAAGCAGGTGCAGGCGATCCTGACCGAAGAGGACCCGCTGGCCACCGATCCGACCAGCCTTGAGAGCAAGAGCGTGGCCGTGCAGGGGCTGGGTGCGCTCGAATATGTGCTGTTCGGCGATGGCGCAGGATCTGGTGATTGGCTGGTATCTGCCCGGCGGGATAGCCGACCATCTGCAGGACCCGCAGCCGGCCAATACCGACTATCGCACCGGCACCGAGACGATGGAGGAGTTGGTGGGCCTGGTGTCGCACGGGCTGGAGGCCCTGCGCGACAAGCACCTCAAGCCTTTCATGGCCAGCGAGACGGCAGCGGCCAAGCCCAAGCTGGCCGTGTTCTGGCGCTCGGACCTGACCATGACCTTCGTGCGCGCCAATATCGAGGGCATGGCCGAGCTGATCGAACAGTCCGGCGTGGCGCATGAGGTGGACCCGCAATATCAGGGCCTTGCGAACACGATCGACTTCGAATTCCGCAATGCGACCCGGGCGCTCGATCTGATCACCCTGCCGGTCGCCGAGGCGGTGGAGGACGACAAGCAGGCTGCTGCCCTGGGGTACCTGGTGCTGGTGACGGGGTCGCTGCAGTCCATTATCGGCGAGCAATTGTCGGCGGCGCTGGGGCTCAGCGTCGGGTTTTCGGCACTGGATGGGGACTGACCATGTGGCAGCGGCGCGCATTCCTGCAGGCCGCGGGCGCGGGATTTGCCGCCAGCCTGCTGCCGCGCCAGGCATTGGCCCTGGAGCGCAGCGAACTGGTGTTTGCCAGCGCGGTGCAGACGGCCAGCGGCGGCTATGGTGCGGTGCTGCTGGGAGAGGCGGGGGAGCTGATCGCCAGCATTGCTCTGCCCGATCGCGGCCATGACGTCACGATCAGCCGGGAGGCCGGGCGCGGGGTGGTCTTTGCCCGCCAGCCGGGAACCTTCGCGGTGGTATTTGATCCTGCGGGACGCGCTGCGCCGGTGACGCTGACCAGCGTGACGGGGCGGCATTTCTTCGGTCATGGCGTGTTCTCGCCGGACGGCAGGCTGCTCTATGCCACCGAGAGCGATTTCGAGGCGGCGCAGGGCGTTGTCGGGGTGTACGACGCCAGCGACGGCTATCGGCGGATCGGCGAGTTTCCGACCTATGGGACGGGTCCGCACGAAATGCTGCTGATGCCTGACGGGGTGACGCTGGTGGTGGCCAATGGCGGGATTGAAACGCACCCCGATTATGGCCGCGCCGAGCTCAATATCGACACCATGGATCCCTCGGTGGTGTTCATCGACCGGCGCGACGGATCGCTGGCAGGGCAGTTGCGGCTCGACGCCGGGCTGCACCAGCTCTCGATCCGGCACATGGCGATCGACGGGCGCAGCCGGGTGTGGTTCGGCTGCCAGTTCAAGGGCGCGCCGAGCGACACTCCGCAACTGGTGGGCTATGCGAGCCTGGACGGGGCCATCGAACTGATCGAACTGCCGGCCGATACGCTGCTCGATCTGCGCAATTATGTGGGCTCGGTCGCCGCCTCGGCCGATGGCGACAGCATCGCGGTTTCCTCGCCGGAGGGCAATCTGCTGGTGACAATCGACGTCG
>CAXBKI010000672.1:0-1755 GCA_963975955.1 uncultured Devosia sp. | reverse complement strand
CTTCCTGGCGGCGGTGCCGGCCCAGTTGGGGGCAAAGCGGAAGCGCTTGTCGGGCCAGGCAAAGCCATCGGCAAAACGGGCCACGGCATCGGGGCGCTCACGATCGACGAAGCCGGTCTTTTCGACAGTTTCCAGGCTGGGATAGTTGGAGCGCGCGAAGGTGTCGGCGACGACCTCGCGGTCGCTGGCGTGAAAGCTCGCATCCTCGAGGCCGAGGCGGAGGGCCAGGGCGTTGATGACCTCATGGTTGGAGCGGGTCTGGCCCGGTCGCTCGATGACGGCAGGACCGTAGAGCACGCGGGTGTGGCCGCCGCGGGTATAGTAATCATTGTGTTCGAGGAACATGGTGGCGGGCAGCACGATATCGGCCAGTTCGGCCGTTTCGGTCATGAACTGCTCGTGCACGACCAGGAACAGGTCCTCGCGCGCCAGGCCCTGGCGCACCAGCGCCTGTTCGGGAGCGACCGAGGCAGGATTGGTGTTCTGGACGAGCATGGCCTTGACCGGCCCACCCTGCCTGAGGGCCCTGGCATCGCCGGTCAGCACCGGGCCGATCTCGGACATGTCGAGCCAGCGCGGATCGCCCTTTTGCAGGCCGGAGCCGGTAAGGCGGGACTTGTCGAGTGCCCAGGTGCCCGAATTGGAGTGGAAGGCGCCGCCGCCGCGATGCTGCCAGGCGCCGGTCATGGCCGGAATGCAGAGGGCCGCATGCATGGCAGTGGCACCGTTGCGCTGGCGGGTAAAGCCATAGCCGAGGCGGAAATAGCTGGCCGGGGTGGTGCCGACAAGATAGGCGAATTCGGTGATCTCAGCGACGGTGAGACCGGTGATCCCGGCGGCCCATTCGGGCGTCTTGTCGGCGAGATGGGCCTCGAAGTCGGGACCGAAATCGGTGAATTTGGCCATATAGGCGCGGTCCGCGAGATTGTCGCGCAGCAGGATATGCATGACGGCAAGGGCCAGCGCGCCATCGGTGCCGGGGCGCAGGATCAGGCCGAGATCGGCCTGGGCCATGGTGGCGGTGCGATAGATATCGATGACCACCAGCTTGGCGCCGCGCTCCTTTCGCGCGCGGATGGCATGGGTCATCACATTGACCTGGGTGTGCACCGCATTGGTGCCCCAGATGACGACGCAGTCGCTTTCGGCCATCTGCTCGGGATTGACGCCGCCCAGCATGCCGGTGCCGGCAATGTAGCCGGGCCAGGCCGTGCCGGTGCAGATGGTGTCGTATTGCCGCGAATAGCCCTTGGCGGCGCGGAGCCGGTCGATACCGTCGCGCTGCACATGGCCCATGGTGCCGGCATAGTAATAAGGCCAGATGGCTTCGGCGCCGTGCTCGGCCTCGATCTGGGTGAAGCGGGCGGCGATCTCGTCGAGCGCCTCATCCCAGGAGATGGGGGCGAACTGGCCGCTCCCCTTGGGCCCGGTGCGGCGCAGGGGCTGGGTCAGCCGGTCGGGATGGTGTACGCGCTCGGCATAGCGGGCGACCTTTTCGCAGATGACGCCGGCGGTATAGGGATCATCGGCGGCGCCGCGGACCCGGCCAATGGTGTGGTCATCAAGAATATCAACGTCGAGCGCGCAGGCCGAGGGGCAATCATGCGGGCAGACGGAGCGGACGGTGCGCAGGGCGACGGGCTTGTTCATGGCGGCAAAATACGCGTGTCTTGAGAGCGGTGCAAAGCGATAGTTGCGGTGAACGGATCGGCAAGACTGATGGCGCCGCAAAACGCCGCCTGTAATGGGGGGGCA
>CAXBKI010000671.1:0-1756 GCA_963975955.1 uncultured Devosia sp. | reverse complement strand
CGGCGCGACGCCCATTCCGGAATGTGGGCTATGCACACAGCACAATGCCAGCAAAAGTGCCCGGTTCGCCGGGTCACACCCGCTCCTCAATATTGTTGAACGTGCGCCGCAATACTTCCAAAACCGGCGCTTTGCGTCTAGCGTGCAGCCAACCTGCTGACGCGTCACATTTAAGGGCTTTTTCGATGTCGAATTTGATCGTCCCCGTTATTTTGGCAGGCGGGCAAGGAACACGGTTGTGGCCGATGTCGCGCGCGGCGCGACCCAAGCAGTTCCTGACGCTCACCGGCGCGAACAGCCTGTTCCAGCAGACATTGCAGCGCGTCGGCGATGCCGGCACCTATGCGCCGGCCGTGGTCATGACCAATGCCGAATATCGGTTCATTGTCGCGGAACAGGCCGCCGAACTGGGGATGCGGCTTGGCGGCATCCTGCTTGAACCCGAGGCCCGCAACACGGCCGTCGCCATCGCCGCGGCCGCGGCCTATGTGAGTGCGCAGTTCGGCCCCGACGCGGTCATGTTCGTGCTGCCCTCCGACCATGAAATTGCTGTCGATGCCGGCTATCTGGCGGCGATCGAACAGGCGGCGAGCGCCGCACGTGGTGGTGGCCTGGTGACCTTTGGGCTGCTGCCCACCCATCCCGAAACCGGCTATGGCTATATAAAGGCACAGGCCGATCTGGGTGGCAGCGCCAAACCAATCGAGCGGTTTGTCGAAAAACCCGATACCGAACGTGCCGAGCAGATGATCGCCGAGGGTGGCTATTTCTGGAACTCGGGCATGTTCATGCTCGGGGCGGACGTCTTTTTGCGCGAGTGCCAGAGCCTGGCGCCGGAAACCTTTGCTGCGGCCAATGCTGCCGTCAAGCAGGCCAGGATCGACCTGGATTTTGTCCGGCTTGACGCCACCGCCTTTGCCGGTGCCCCCAATATCTCGGTTGACTATGCAATCTTTGAAAAGACTGCCCGCGCCGTCGTCACCGCAGTCAATTTCGGCTGGTCGGATCTGGGTAGTTGGGACGCGGTCTGGAAAACCAGCCCCAAGGACAGCGCCAACAATGCAAGCCGCGGCAAGGTCAGCCTGAGCAATGTCAGCAATTCCCTGGTCATTACCGATGCCGCTCATGTTGCCGTCGAGGGGGTCGACGATATCGCCGTGATTGCCACCGATGATGCGGTGTTTGTCGGCAAGCTCTCGGAGGCACAAAAGGTTGGCGCCATGGTCAAGGTCCTGCGCGCCGACAAGGCCACCAGCGGCCTGACCGAAATCCACAAGACGGCCTACCGCCCCTGGGGCGGTTATTCCTCGATCCTCAGCGGCGAACGCTTCCAGGTGAAGCGGCTCTTCGTCAAGCCTGGCAAGAAACTCAGCCTGCAGAAGCACCACCATCGCGCCGAACACTGGATCGTCGTGCAGGGAACAGCCGATGTTACCATCGACGGCACTGTGACAACCCTGAGCGAAAACCAGTCCATCTATCTGCCACTGGGCTGCGTGCATCGGCTCGCCAATCCCGGCAAGATCGAGCTCGAACTGATCGAGGTACAGACCGGTTCCTATTTGGGCGAGGACGATATCATTCGTATTGAAGACGAGTTTGGCCGGGCATAGGCCGGGCGAAACTCGCCTCTTTGCCAGCATGGCCGGGGTTGTGAATAGATGCCGCCCCCCATTGCGGCCCACCAGCCACAATGCTAAATGCCAGCCAACGCCGGTATAGCTCAGTTGGTAGAGCACCTGATTTGTGACCAATG
>CAXBKI010000670.1:0-1769 GCA_963975955.1 uncultured Devosia sp. | reverse complement strand
TGATCCTGATCGCGGTGGCCATCGGCACGCTGTCGTCGCTGTTCGGCGCCTATATTTCCTTCTTCCTCGATGGTGCCACCGGCGGGGTCATCGTCGTGCTGCAGACCGCCGTGTTCCTCACCGCCTTCTTCTTCGCGCCCAAGCACGGCATGCTGGCTTCGCGCCGCCGCCGCGACGCCAATATCGCCAGCGAGTTGACGCCATGAACGACTTTTGGACCTACGCCCTCTGGCCATTCCAGTTTCCCTTCATGACCAACGCCATGCTCATTGCCGTCATGGTGGCCGTGCCCACCGCGCTGTTGAGTTGCTTTCTGGTGCTCAAGGGCTGGTCGCTGATGGGCGACGCCATTTCCCATGCGGTGCTGCCTGGCGTGGTGCTGGCCTACATCCTGGCCATTCCGCTGGGCATCGGCGCCTTCGCCGCCGGCATGGCCTGCGCCCTCTCGGTCGGCTTTCTCAAGGAAAACAGCCGCATCAAGGAAGACACCGTCATGGGCGTGGTGTTCTCGGGCCTGTTTGGCCTGGGCATCGTGCTCTACACCTCGATCCAGACCGACGTGCATCTCGATCACATCCTGTTCGGCGACATCCTGGGCATCGGTGCTGCCGACCTGATCCAGACCGGGGTCATCGCCCTGGTGGTGACCCTTATTGTCCTTGCCAAATGGCGCGATCTGCTGCTGTTCATCTTCGATCCGCAGCAGGCCGGCGCCATCGGCCTGCCGGTCCGGGCGCTGCATTATGGCCTGCTCGTCCTGCTTTCGCTGACCATCGTGGCCGCGCTCACTGCCGTCGGCATCGTGCTGGTGATCGCCCTGCTGGTCGCCCCCGGCGCCATCGCCTACCTCATTTCCAAACGCTTCGCGCCCATGATGCTGATTGCCGTCACCATCTCGGTGCTCAGCTCTCTCATCGGCATCTATCTCAGCTTCTTCATCGACTCCGCCCCCGCCCCCACCATCGTGCTGCTGATGAGTACCACCTTCATCGTGACCTTCCTGGTCACCACGACCCGGCGCCCTCCTGCTGTCGCACGCCTGGCGTGAATACTCGGGCAGAAACCCCGCTTATCCACGCCCCCTGACGCGGTCCTAGACTCCTCGGCCAAAGGAGATTTTCATGGACCAGACCCCTCGCCTCTCACTGCCCTTCATCATGCCCAGCCAGGCGCAAAAGCACATCACCCACAACGAGGCGCTGCAGGGGCTCGATGTGCTGGTGCAACCCGCCGTCGAAAGCCGGTCGCTGACCACCCCGCCACTCTCCCCAATGGCAGGTGAAAGCTATCTGGTGCCGCCAGGCGCCACCGGTGCCTGGGCTGGCCATTTCGATGAAGTCGCCAGCTTCCAGGCCGGCGCCTGGCTGTTCCTTGATCCGGCGCCCGGCTGGCAGATCTACTGCAAGGCCGACCAGAGCCAGTTGGTGTTTGACGATGGCGCCTGGCACCCGCTGGCTTCACTCGGTGCCGGCCTGCCAAAGCTGGGCATCAACACCAGCGCCGACAGCACCAACCGTCTGGCCGTCGCGGCCGATGCCAGCCTGTTCACGCACCTGGGCGGCGGCCATCAGCTCAAGCTCAACAAGGCAGCGCCCGGGGACACCGCCAGCCTGCTCTACCAGACCAATTGGTCGGGGCGGGCGGAAATGGGCCTGGGTGGCGACGACAACTGGCGCCTCAAGGTCAGCCCGGACGGCGCGGCCTGGATCAATGCGCTCACGGTCGACGGCGCGACGGGTATTGCCAGCTTTGCTGCCGCTGTTCGCCCC
>CAXBKI010000669.1:0-1784 GCA_963975955.1 uncultured Devosia sp. | reverse complement strand
TATCTGGCGCGATGGTGCCGAGACCAAGCTGTCGGTCAAGCTGCAGACCCTGAACGAGGAAGCTGTTGCCGACCAGGGCCAGACCCAGCCGACCCCGCCTGCTGAACTACCCAGCAAGTCCAGCGTCGGCCTGACTCTGGTTCCCAATGCTGACGGCAGCGGCGGTCTGTTGATCCAGGGGGTGGAAGACGATTCTCCTGCCGCCAAGAAGGGCCTGGCTGTCGGCGACGCCATTGTCGAGGTCAACAATACCCCGGTTTCCACGCTCGACGAGTTCGAAGCCGCCATCGACGCCGTCAAGGCCAAGGGGCTCAACACCGCCCTGATCAAGGCCAGTCGCGATGGACAGGCCCGCTTTATCGGCCTGCCGCTGAGCGAGTAACACTGTCGTGGCCAGCCAGCTGGCCGGCCACGACATCGCCTCTCCTTTCGGGGAGAGGCGAACGATATCGGGCGAGGGCTTCAGGCTTTGCGCGTGACACCCTCACCCGGCCGTCTTCCCGCAGGGGAGCAAGACCAATCGATCCGCTGTCCTGCGCACCAGCCGGCCCGGATCGTCCACAATAGCCCCGGGGCCCGCTGTGAAGATATTGCTGATCGAAGATGATCGCGAGGCGGCGAGTTACCTGATCCAGGCGCTCGACGAGGCCGGACACATCACCCACCACGCCACCGATGGCGAGACCGGCTACGCCATGGCGTCGGGCATGGATTACGACGTGCTCATCGTCGACCGCATGCTGCCGCGCCGCGATGGACTGTCCATCGTTGAATCGCTGCGTGCCGAGGGCGACCAGACCCCCGTGCTCATTCTGTCCGCCCTGGGCGAGGTCGATGACCGGGTGACCGGCCTGCGCGCCGGTGGCGATGATTACCTGACCAAGCCCTATGCCTTTACCGAGCTTCTGGCGCGTGTCGAAGTGCTGGCCCGCCGCTCCAGCCCCTCGGAAGCGGCCACCAGTTACAGCGTTGGCGGGCTCAGCCTGGATCGCCTGTCCCGCAAGGTCGAGCGCGACGGCGAATCCATCCTGCTGCAGCCGCGCGAATTCCGCCTGCTCGAATATCTGATGAAGAATGCCGGCAAGGTGGTGACCCGCACCATGCTGCTCGAAAATGTCTGGGACTATCACTTCGACCCCCAGACCAACGTCATCGACGTTCACATGTCCCGTCTGCGCTCCAAGATCGACAAGGGGCATGCCAGCCCGTTGCTGCATACCGTGCGCGGTGCCGGCTACATGATCCGCGAGTAGGCTGTTGAACCGCTTGAGTCGCTTTGCCCAGCTCTGGCGCACCTCGACGGTGCGACTGACCGCCACGTTCATCCTGATTTTCGGGATATTCTCGATCCTGCTGCTGGCCTTTATCGGCTGGCAGTCCAGCGTCTCGATCCAGCGCCAGCAGGCCAATGACATTGACCGCGAGGTGCGGGCCCTGCAGCGCATCGATGCCAACCAGGGCGTGCGCGCTCTGGCCTTTGCCGTTGAGCGGATCTCCCGCGCGCCGGGGCCGGGCGTCTATTTCCTCGGTGATGCCACCGGCCAGTATCTGCTGGGCAATGTGACCGATGTACCGGTCGAGGTTCTGATCACGCCGGGCACCTATGGCTTTGACTACGAGCGGGCCAATGCCCTGACCGACACACCCGATCAGCTCGAGGGTCGCGGACCGCCGCCGCCCGCCAAATCCGGCTATGCCGTCGTCCGCTCGGTCGAACTGAGCAATGGCATGCGGCTGGTGGTCGGCCGCGATGTGGTCGAGCGGCGTGGCTTCTCCGCCATTAT
>CAXBKI010000668.1:0-1790 GCA_963975955.1 uncultured Devosia sp. | reverse complement strand
GGTGTTGTCCACCACGCCTTCAGCTGCGCCTTCATCGTCGATGGTCGCGCCCGCCAGCGATCCCCACTCGACCATCATCGCGGTCTTGCCAGCCTCGTACTCGGCCTTGATGCTGTTGGCGTCAAAAGTCAGGTAATCGGGATCCATGAACTTGGTCATGGCGCGCATGGTCTCAAGCACCTTGAGGCCATGCTCATTGTCGATGGCCAGTTCGGCCGAGCCCGGCACGAAGAAATCGGCGCCGGTGCCAAGGTAATCATTGACGAATTCTGCCGCCAGATCCCAGCCGGGCTTGACCGAAGCCGCGACCGGATAGTCCATCAGGCCCGCTTCCTTGATCTTGGCGGCGGCGGCAAGCATGTCCTCGTACGAAGTCGGCGCCGCGACGCCTGCCTTGTCCAGAACATCCTTGCGATAGAACAGGTGCTGCGCATTGCCCATGAAGGCGACGGCCATGGTCTTGCCGTCGATCTTGATCAGCTGGTTGGGCTGCAGCGATGCGCCGTACTTGGCCACTAGATCGTCGAGTGGACGGATCAGATCCTGGTTCAGCAGGGGCACGATGGAATTGTTGGCGACCTCGGCGACAGTATATTCAGCCGGGTTGATCGAGAGCGCCGGGACCTGCAAGTTCTTGTGCTCGGCCGTGGCATTGGCGGTCACTGTGACGCTGTCGGACGCGCACTCCTGGGCCGTGGCATTGACCAGGCGCAGCGCCTCGAAATCATTGCCAAGGATGCGGACCGAACCGGCCCCCTCGATGCCGCAATCGGCAAATGCAGTGCCTGCGGTGAGGCACAGAACCCCAAGCGAAACGGTGGTCTTCAACATAAGCTTCATTTCGTTCTCCTGATGGTGAAAGGCGCTCCCTCGGGCAGTGCGCCGGCCATCCCCTGTTTGACGTTCTACGCTCCCGCGGCATGTGATGCTCGCGTCAGAAACGCGATCCCCCACGCCCTATTGTCTTCCGCACGTCACAATTGTTAAGCGGCCTTGCATACGAATGCAACAGTTATTGCATTCGTATGCAAGGATCAGTCCAGAGGGGCCCTTTAAGCGCGCCTGCAGGCAGACCTGGGCGCGTCCGCCCTCTGTATTCGCTCGCAAAAGCGACGCGCCCGTTTGCGCGCCATTACCCTCGCCCCAGCCAATCCGGGGCCGGGGGCGGCCCGGCGACTTCTGGCGGCGCGGCTGCAGAAACCAATCTGGCATGGCGTCCGACCAAGCGCCGGTCGATTGGATACCCCGGGCGCTTCTAGCGGCTTGTGCTGCGCCGCACGACAAGGCGCGGCGGAACGACGAAATGTTCGGCTTCCGAGCGGCCCTTTATCCGCTCGATGAGAAGCCTGGTCGCCTGCAGCCCCAACAGTTCGCCGGACTGGTCGATGCTCGAAAGGCTGTTCTGCGCGAAGTCGCAATAGACGGTATTGTCGTAGCCCGCGATGCCGACGTCTTCGGGAATGCGCAGGCCAAGTTCGACGGCGACGCTGATCACCTCGAGCGCGATGAAGTCGGTCCAGCAGAAGATGGCGTCGGGCCGGTTGGGCGACTGCAGCAGGCGTCGCGCGGTGATCTGTACATCGCGCGGGGTCTGGGACTCCCGGACGATGTTGATGGCATTGCCCAGGCCAGCCTCGACCATGGCGCGGCGATAACCCAACTCGCGCTCGGCGAGAATGGTGGAGGTATCGCTCTGCAGGCTGATCATGGCGATGCGCTTGTAGCCCGCGGCCACCATCTGGCGCACCACCAGCAATCCGCCCTGCTGATCGTGGTTGTTGACGGTGTCG
>CAXBKI010000667.1:0-1794 GCA_963975955.1 uncultured Devosia sp. | reverse complement strand
AAGCACGACGTCATCGCCTTTCTCACCCACCTCAGCGAAATCGTCGGCCCCGACGCCCGCTTCGTGCACCAGGGCATGACCTCGTCGGACATTCTGGACACCACGCTGTCGGTCCAGATGGCCCGCGCCGCCGATCTGCTGATCGCCGATTGCGATGCCCTGCTCGGCGCCCTCAAGCGCCGCGCCTTCGAGCACAGGAACACCATTACCATCGGCTGTAGTCACGTTTACCCGCAACCGCGCCCGCCTCGTTGCAGCGCGTAAGGAGATCGCCACCTGCGCCATTTCCGGCGCCATCGGCAGCTTTGCCAATATCGACCCGCAGGTCGAAGCCTATGTCGCCGAAAAGCTGGGCCTCGCCATCGAGCCGGTCTCAACCCAGGTCATCCCGCGTGATCGGCACGCCATGTTCTTTGCCACGCTGGGCGTCGTCGCCAGCTCCATCGAGCGCGTCGCCATCGAGATCCGCCATTTGCAGCGCACCGAAGTGCTCGAGGCCGAGGAGTTCTTCTCTCCCGGCCAGAAGGGCTCCTCTGCCATGCCGCACAAGCGTAACCCGGTGCTTACCGAAAACCTCACGGGCCTGGCCCGTCTGGTGCGCGGCATGGTGGTCCCCGCGCTCGAAAACGTTGCCCTCTGGCACGAGCGCGATATCTCGCACTCCTCGGTCGAGCGCATGATCGGCCCCGACGCGACGGTCACCCTCGACTTCGCCCTCGCCCGCCTCACCGGCGTCATCGACAAGCTTGTCGTCTATCCCGACAACATGCGGCGCAATCTCGACCTGCTCGGCGGCCTGCACAATTCCCAGCGCGTGCTGCTGGCCCTCACCCAGGCCGGCTACAGCCGCGAGGACAGCTATGCCGCGGTCCAGCGCAACGCCATGAAGGTCTGGGAAATGAGCGGCGACCGCGCCGGCCAGTTCGCAGTCAACCTCAAGGCCGACCCCGAAGTGACTCTGAGCGATGCGCAAATCGACGCCATGTTCGATGATGCCTATCATCTCAAGCATGTCGACACGATCTTTGCCCGGGTGTTTGGCGACTAGCCATGGTGCGCTACGCCCGCGAAACCGGCCTGACAGCTGCCGAGTACGTCGCCTGTGTCGGCGCCACCACGCTGGCGGCAGGCCGGCCGCTGGGCAATCCGGCGCGGCTGCAGGCCATGCTGGACAATACTGACCTGCTGGTCACGGCACGCGATGATGCGGGCAGCCTCCTGGGCCTGTTCCGCGCCATCACCGACTGGCACTGGGTCTGCTATTGTATCGACCTGGCGGTCATCCAGGATCAGCAGGGCCGGCATATCGGGCAGACCCTGCTCGACACGGCGGCCGAACTGCTGGGCCCCGGGGTTGCCATCGTGCTGCTTTCCAAGCCCGATGCGGAAGGTTTTTATCGCCATATTGGCATGACGGAGCCGATGGCGGCGTTCATGCGTCCAAGGACAGACCGCTCATGAAACTGGCTGACTGCGATATCCTCATCCTGCCCGGCCTGGGCAATGTTGCCGAGGGCCATTGGCAATTGCGCTGGGCCGAACGCATGCGCTCGGCTGCCATCGTCGAACAGGCCGAATGGGATGAACCCGATCTCGATGACTGGTCCGCCACCATCGATCAGGCAGCGCGGCTGACCACTCGGCCGGTGGTCTTTATCGCCCACTCGCTCTCGGTCATCGCCTTGGCCCACGCCGCGCCGCGCCTGCCCGACAATGTTCGCGGGGCGTTTCTGGTCGCGCCGCCCGATATCGAACTGAGCCCGGCTGCACCGGAGGAAACGCACGGATTTCGTC
>CAXBKI010000666.1:0-1796 GCA_963975955.1 uncultured Devosia sp. | reverse complement strand
GGATGATTGGGGGGCACCCCCTCCCGGCCTCCCCCATCAAGGGGGAGGTGGGGCGCCACTCCCGGGGATATTGGGTCAGGAGGTGGCGAAGGCCTTGGTGGCGGATTCGGTGTTGCGGCGGGCGCGGTTGGTGGCGTGGAGGGCCAGTTGCGCGGCGCCGACATGGAACTGCGAAAAGGTGACCTTGCCGGCGTCCGCCGTGGCGATGGTAATGCCGCGCCAGTTGGGCTTGACCGCCCGCACGTCGGACCAGTCGATCGTCGTCTCGCGGCCAAAGGCGGTACGGTGTTCGAGACGCTTGTTGTTCCAGCGAACCCGGGTGAAGAGGCCGCCCAGGCCTATGCCCACGGCGCCGCCCCCCAGCAGGAGCGACGCCAGATAGGTGGCCACCATCTGGGTAGCCGGAACATGCCTGGTGCCCCCGATGACAATGACCGCAGACAGCAGCACCACCGCCAGCGCGGCTGCGCCGTAGCAGGCAAAATATTCCACCATGGAGGGGCGCAGCTCGGACCAGCCATCGACAAGGATGGCATCCTCACCCTGCAGCAGGCGCAGGGCCAGAAAGGCAGCGTAGCCGAAGGCCACGACACCCGCCGCGCGGGCCAGCGGCAGGCCTGCGGTGGCCGGTACATGCTTGAGGACAAGAAGAAAAACGATAATCGACAGCGGCAATGCCACTTCCTGCCAGCGTAAGGGCACGAATGCTCTCCAAGATTGGGGCCGGTGACGCGAGACGGCAATTTCGACCATTGGAATCTAGCAAGGATGGCTGATTTGGCCACTGACAATTTTGCGACAGCGGAAATTGGACTGTCCCACTGGCGGGAATGTCACAGTGGGACGGGTGATGTGTTGAATCAGAACATTGACAGCCTGATTCACGTCGCTGCCACACACCGTTGATTTAATTCGGGAATTCGGATCCAACTGATCCTCCCCCCACCGCGATGGCCAGTGCAGGCGAGAGTCATGCTGACATGACCTGTCAGCCGATTGGGGGACAAGGCTAGGCGAGAATGAGGAAGGATCGATGCCGATGGATGATGCAGTCGCCGCCGTTTTCGCCGCCCATGCGCCGCCACAGCGTTCGGCCATGATGGCGCTGCGCTCACTGATCCTGGACACAGCCGCGAGCATTGCCGGCGTGGGTCCGCTGGATGAAACGCTCAAATGGGGCCAGATCAGCTACCTGACCACCCAGAGCGGCAGCGGCACGACGATCCGCCTGGATGTAGACAAAGCAAGCGGACGCGTGGCCCTGTACGTCAATTGCAAGACGGACCTGGTGAGCCGCTACCGCGCGCACTATCCCGACGCCTTCGAGTATCAGGGTAATCGGGCGGTTGTGCTGCCAGATGAACCCGACCTGCCCGCCCTGCGCCATGTCATCGCGCTGGCACTGACCTATCACGCAGCCAAAAAGGCGGGCTGACGGCAAAGAAAAGGGTGGCTCGCGCCACCCCTTGCCGGTTCGGATTGCAGCGCCTCTCAGATCTGCGGCTTGCGCTTGGCCTTGTGGTCCTTCTTGACCGGCTTGGCGCCGTCGGCAGGCTTGCCTGCCCATTTCGGCTTGCCCTTGTCCTTGCTGGGCGGGGCCTTGCTGACCTTGGCCGGACGCGGCTTGTCGAATGCAGGCCTGGCTGCGCGCGGCTTGTCGGCGTCCGCTGCGGGGTTCCATGCGCCGGTTGCGGGCGCTTCAAAGTCGTCGGGCCGCAGGCCAGCCGAGCCATAGCGGCTCTGGCGGTCGGCGCGCTCGGGACGCGGCGCATCGGGATCGTAGCGTTCGATCGGGC
>CAXBKI010000665.1:0-1802 GCA_963975955.1 uncultured Devosia sp. | reverse complement strand
CTTGTGTTGTCAGCGCGCCGTTCAGGCCGCGCTGGCGCCATTGAGCGGATCGACGGGTTCCTTGTCGAACTGGCCATGCTTGCGGAAGCGAACCAGATAGGTCGGCAGGATGGTGTCCATCGATGTCGGCGCAATGCCGATGCCGGCAAAGCTGCGCTTGTCCTTGATGGCTGCCTCGGACACCACATTGTCCACGCTGAGCAGCTCAACCTGGTCGGCGGTCAGCAGCGGCGGAAAGGGAAGCACCGACATCACGCCAGCCAGCATTCTGGCAACGCCGAAGGATAGGGGCAGCAGGGGCCGGTTGCGCAGCGTCTCGCGCTGCACCCGTTCGATCAGCTGGCGATAGGTCTCGACCTGCGGCCCGCCCAGTTCGTAAACCTTGCCGGTCTTGAGCTTGCCTTCGGCGGCCAGCACAAAGGCCTCGGCCACATCGCCGACATAGGCAGGCTGGAACCTGGTCTGGGCACCGATCAGCGGCAGCACGGGGAACAGCCGCGCCAGCCCCGCCATCAGATTGAAAAAACCGTCGCCCTGACCAAACAGGATCGAGGGACGCATGATCACCGCCGTGGGGAAGGCATCCAGGACGGCGTTTTCACCGGCCAGCTTGGAGGCGGCGTACTGGCTGATCTCGGCGGCCGTATCGACACCGAGTGCAGACATATGAACCAGCGCGCTGGCGCCGGCAGCCTTGGTGGCCTGGGCGATGGCCTTGGCGCCATCGACATGGACGGCCTCAAAGGTCTGGGCGCCGCGATTGGCGGCAATACCGACCAGGTTGATCACGATATCGGCGCCGGCAACGGCGCGCGCGACAGAGGCCATATTGCGAATATTGGCCTGAATGGGCACCACCTGGCCAACCGTTCCGAGCGGGCGGACATGCCCGGCCAGATCGGGGCGGCGCACTGCAACGCGAATGCGGTGACCCCTGGCCGCCAGCAACTGGACAATTTGTGTCCCCACAAAGCCCGAGCCGCCAAACACGGTGACCAGTTTCGGATCAAGACTTTCCATGATGGGCTCCAGTCAATGGGGGAAAAGCGCTTCCGCTTCTAGCGCAAGCGTCGCGCCGCTGTCGAGGGCCGGCGCGCCCGAATCAGCTTGACTCGCACAGCCTCATGTTCTTGTTTTGTTCGCAAAAACCGGAGCTGCCGACATGACCGCAACAACACAAACCCATCATGGCCAGTGCCATTGCGGCGCCGTCCACTTCTCTGCCCGTACCGATCTGGGCGGAACAGGGGACTGCAATTGCTCGCGCTGCCGGCGTCTGGGCTGGGTCATGCAGTCGGTGCCGGCTGCCGATTTCACGCTGGAAAGCGGGGCGGACAATCTCACGCTCTACCGGTTCAACACCCAGACCATCGCGCATCTGTTCTGCAGCACCTGCGGCATCGAATCATTTGCGCGGGGCGTCGATGCCAGGGGCGAGGAACTGGTGATGATCAACATCAACTGCCTGGAGGGTGTGCCGGCCGCCGATCGCGCCGCCAGGACCCATTGGGATAGGGCGAATTGGTAATGGGTGCGAATAGGTGATTGACATCGGTCACCGCGCCCCCTAGTTACCCCCTGCTTGCCCAGATGGCGGAATTGGTAGACGCGCACGGTTCAGGTCCGTGTACCGCAAGGTGTGGAAGTTCGAGTCTTCTTCTGGGCACCAAGTTTAGACCCCGGTCCGACGAAAGTCGCGCCGGGGTTTTTGCTTTTTTATCCCCCGGGGCGGCGAAGGCGCCGACACTGGCAAGCCGGATGGCGGCGCGGCGCCCGGGTGCAGCGATGCCGGGGACGCCAAA
>CAXBKI010000664.1:0-1804 GCA_963975955.1 uncultured Devosia sp. | reverse complement strand
CAGCTGGCGCGCCAGAGTTTGAGCGCCGCGGTGCGCAGCCGCACCGGCAGGCCCTGGCTATTGGCCAGCCGCGCCCACAAACCCCGAAACAGGGCCTGGAAGGGGATGATGCCGAGCGTGCGCGCGGCGCGGGCGCCGGGCAGCACCGCCAGATGCGGGTGTTTTTCCAGCAGCCGTGCATAATTGACGGCGCCATCGCGGAATTTCTGCAGCAGGGATTCGCTGGTCTGCAAGCCGGCATGGCTGGCCGGATTGTCAAAATGGATCAGATTATGGTTGCGCGCCGCACGCACGGCCCAGTCAACATCCTCAAAGCCCCAGCCGGTGAAGCCGGTGTCGAACGGTACGCCGCGCATCACACTGGCGCGCACCAGAAGATTGCTCGAGCAATAGGCGGTGGGGCCGATCAGGGCGCGAGCCGCCGCGTCTTTTTCGTCGCTGGTGCGGGCGAGGACTGGGTGCAGATGATAACGCCGGTCTTCAGGCTCGGCCGTCTCATAGCCGCCGAAGGCCGCGTCGAAATCATCCAGCTCGATGCGCTCGAGATAGGCATCGAGAAAGCCGTCATCGCCCGGCTGCATGTCGGCATCGAGGTAGAGCAGCCAACGGCCGCGTGCCTGGCGGGCCAGCAGATTGCGTCCAGCCGAGCGGCCAATATTTTCTGCCGCAGTCAGGAGCCGGGCCGGGGCGCTCAGCGCCCGGACTGTGCGCGATACGGCTTCGTTGAGACCCGGATCGGGACAGCCGTCATCGAGCAGAAGGATCTCGATATCGCGGCGCACGCCGATCAGTGCACGTGCATCGGCCAGCCAGCTGCGGCAGTCCGCGATATTGAAAGCCAGCGCGCTGGCGACATAGACAATCGCGCCGGTCATCGCCTGGGCGACAAGCATCAACCATGCCGAACCGAGGACCGGCAGCGCGTAGACAGCCGCTGCCATGATCCCGGTCGCCGCAGCGGCCTTGATCCAGTCAGTCCAGGGCAGGGGCAGCGGGAAATGTTTGCGGCCCAGCCAGGCGCAGATGAGCAGGGCAATGAAATAGGCGATCACGGTCGCGGCTGCGGCTCCGGCAATGCCAAACATCGGTATGAAGACCAGGTTGAGCCCGAGATTGAGCACGGACGCCCCCGCCATGATGGCAGCCATGCTGGCGGTGCGGCGCTTCAACGTGAAGGCTTCGTGGAAATAATAGGTCATCATTCCCTTCATCAGGCCCGACAGGGCAATCTAGGGCATGATAAGGGCGGCCTGTTCGCGTAGGCGCTCACCAATGATGATCGTGGTCAGCGGCACGGCGACCAATGCCAGCCCGGCGGCGGCCGGGAAGGCGATCAGGGCCATCAACCCGGCCGCACGGCCGGCCACGTCGCGGGCGGCTTCGGGGCCCTGGCTTTCCAGCGCCTTGATCGTTAGCGGCCAGACGGCGGCGCCAAACCAGATGAAAATGACATCGAGCAGCCGGTCGGCGAGACCGTAACCGGCCGCATACATGCCGACCGCGCCCTGGCCGAGGAAGGCGGCGATCAGGAATCGGTCGCCCACCGAGAGCAACTCCTCAAACACGAGCGACGCCGAGACCGGCGCGCCATAGCGGGCATAGACCTGGGCGCGCACGATCTGGCGCCGGCCCCGGGCGGCGCGGCGCAGCATGACAGGCAGGTCGACGATCAGGGCGATCGCGGCGGCGATGGCCGAGCCCATGAAAATCCCGGCAGCCCCGAGGTCCGTCGTGAAAATAATCCCGACGCCAATGATAAAGCCGCCCATCAGATAACCGGCCTCCAGAGCGGAGAAGCGCGCGA
>CAXBKI010000663.1:0-1804 GCA_963975955.1 uncultured Devosia sp. | reverse complement strand
TGGTGAGCAGGCTGCTGGCATCAGCGCGGTGGAAGCTGTCGCCCAGGCACACGAGGCGCCGCGCCCCGGTTCGCCGCAGATCGGCTTCCAGCCGCGCCAGCGTCATGCCGGTATCATAGGGTGGCAGCATCTGGCCGCGCCGGGCAAAGCTGCTCATCTTCTCCAGGTGCAGATCGGCCACCAGCAGCGTCTGCTCGGCATGCCAGAACAGGCCGCCTGACGGCAGCGGCTCAAAATTATGGCCGGCAAAGCGCAAGATCGGTGTCTCCGTGATCTCGGGCTGGAATTGTACCTGGCTCAACCCTGTCCCAGCGCCTCACGCATCAGTTCATCCGCGGCATCAGCCATAGCCGATTCGCGGCCTTCGCCGAAAATCGGTTCCTTGCCGATATCGAGCATCACCGGCACGGCAAGCGGGGAGATGCGGGTGAGGGGTTTGTGCACGATATGGTTGCGGATGCGCGCCAGCATGTCGCCCAGCCGCTCGATATCGAGCAGGCCGCGGGCGGCGTCGCGGCGGGTGGCCTGGATCAGGATATGGTCGGGCTCGTGCTGGTAGAGCACGTCATAGATCAAATCGCTGCTCATGGTGATCTGCCGGCCGGACTTCTCGCGTCCCGGATGGCGCCGCTCGATCAGCCCGGCGATGATCGCGCAATTGCGGAAGGTGCGTTTCATCAGGGCCGATTCATCGAGCCAGGCTTCGAGGTCATCGCCCAGCATGTCCTCGGAAAACAGCTCGTCCAGCGACAGCCGATTGGTGCGGATCAGGCCCGAGAGATCGCCCAGCCCCCAGATGGCCAGGGCGTATTCCGAGGCGACAAAGCCCAGCGGCCTGGCCCGCGCCCGTTCCAGCCGGCGGGTCAGCAGCATGCCCAGCGTCTGGTGCGCCAGACGCCCCTCGAAGGGGTAGCAGACGAGGTAATTCTGCGTGCCGCGCGGGAAGGTTTCGACCAAGAGGCTATCGCGCCGCGGCAGCACCGAGACGTCGCGCTGCAGCCGGAGCCAGTCGCTGACCTGGTCGGGCAGCTTGCGCCAGTCATCGGGCGTATCCATGATCCGCCGCACCCGCTCGGCGAGATAGGTCGAGAGCGGGAACTTGCCGCCCATATAGGAGGGGATCTTGGGATTGCTGGCCTGGGCGCGGCTGACGAAGGCCTCGTTGTCGCGCATGCCCTCAAAGGCCACGATCTCGCCGCCGAACATGAAGGTATCACCCACCAGCAGCGTGCCGAAGAAATATTCTTCCATCTCGCCCAGCACGCGCCCGCCGGCGCCGATCGGGCTCTGCGACTGCCCCTTCTTGAGGCCCCGCGTCCGCACCAGCCGCACGCGCACCATGGGCTCTTCGATGATGGTGCCGATATTGAGCCGGTATTGCTGGGCCACCTGCGGATTGGCAATGCGCCAAGTGCCTTCCGGCGTCAGCTTGAGCCGGGCATAGCGCTCATAGGCCTTGAGCGCATAGCCGCCGGTGGCGACGAATTCGAGCACGCGATCGAATTTTTCCCGCGCGAGATCGCGATAGGGCCAGGCCAGCTGCACCTCGGCATAGAGATCGTCGGCGGCAAAGGGCGCGGCGCAGGCCATGCCCATGATGTGCTGGGCCAGCACGTCATACCCGCCGCTGACCGGGTCTTCGCTGTCCTGATGCCGCTCGGCCACCGCCTCGAGCGCGGCTTCGCATTCCAGCACCTCGAAGCGGTTCGATGGCACCAGCAGCGCCTTGGAGGGCTCATCGAGCCGGTGATTGGCGCGGCCGATGCGCTGCAGCATGCGCGAGCTGCCCTTTGGCGCCCCTACC
>CAXBKI010000662.1:0-1809 GCA_963975955.1 uncultured Devosia sp. | reverse complement strand
ACGCCGCACAACAATGCCGCCGCGCGCGGCAGCTTTATCGGCCTCAGCCATCTCTCCGACCCTGCCCGGCTGGCCCAGGCGGTGATGGAAGGCGTGAGCTTTGCCTTCCGCGACTGCCAGCGCGTGCTGACCGACGCCGGCACCAGCATCGATCGCCTGCTGGCGGTGGGTGGTGGCTCAAAATCGGCGCTGTGGCTTAAAATGCTGGCGACCAATCTGGACATGGAGATCGCCCTGCCCGAGGACGGCGATTTCGGTGGCGCGCTGGGCGCCGCCCGCCTCGGCCTCTGCGCTGCCGAAGGCGCCGACCCCGCCAGCGTCATGACCATGCCGCCCATCAAGAGCGTCATCACGCCCGATAAAACCTTGTCGGCAGCCTATGCCGACCAATATGCGCGCTATCGCGCACTCTACCCCGCCATCGAGGAGGCAATTTCGTGACTGATTTTTTCAAGGGCATTGCGCCGGTCAAGTTCGAGGGTGCCGACAGCACCAATCCGCTGGCCTATCGCCACTACAACAAGGACGAAATGGTCGCCGGCAAGCGCATGGAAGACCACATCCGTCCCGCCATCGCCTATTGGCACACCTTTGCCTATGAGGGCGGCGATCCGTTCGGCGGCCGCACCTTCGATCGGCCCTGGTATGACAAGGGCCTCGAGGGCGCCAAGCTCAAGGCCGACGTGGCCTTCGAGTTCTTCGACCTGCTCGACGCGCCCTTCTTCTGCTTCCACGACGCCGATATCGCCCCCGAAGGCGAGACCCTGGCCGAATCCAACAAGAACGTCCGCACCATCGGCGACATCTTTGCCAAGAAGAGCCGCACCAAGCTGCTCTGGGGCACGGCAAATCTCTTCTCCAACCGCCGCTACATGGCCGGCGCCGCCACCAATCCCGATCCGGAAGTCTTCGCCTATGCCGCCGGCCAGGTGAAGAACGTGCTCGAGCTGACCCATGAACTGGGCGGCGAGAACTATGTGCTCTGGGGCGGTCGCGAGGGCTATGAAACCCTGCTCAACACCAAGATCGGCCACGAACAGGACCAGATGGCCCGCTTCATCCACCTGGTCATCGAGCACGCCGAAAAGATCGGCTTCAAGGGCCAGATCCTGATCGAGCCCAAGCCGCAGGAGCCGAGCAAGCACCAGTATGATTTCGACGTCGCCACGGTCTATGGCTTCCTCAAGAAGTATGACCTCGACACCAAGGTGAAGTGCAATATCGAAGTCGGCCACGCCTTCCTGGCCAACCACTCCTTCGAGCACGAACTGGCGCTCGCCGCCTCGCTGGGCATGCTCGGTTCGGTCGACGCCAACCGCAACGACATCCAGTCCGGCTGGGATACCGACCAGTTCCCCAACAATGTTCCCGAGATGACGCTGGCCTTCTACCAGATCCTCAAGAATGGCGGCCTGGGCCAGGGCGGCTTCAACTTCGACGCCCGCGTGCGGCGCCAGTCGCTTGATCCCGCCGACCTGCTGCATGGTCACATCGGTGGTCTGGACGTGCTGGCCCGCTCGCTCAAGGCCGCGCAGGCCATCATCGACGACGGTACCTATGACAAGGCGGTCGACGCCCGCTATGCCGGCTGGAGCCAGGGCCTGGGCAAGGACATTCTGGGCGGCAAGCTCTCGCTGGCCGATCTGGCCGGCAAGGTCGAGGCCGACGGGATCAATCCCCAGCCCCGCTCGGGCCAACAGGAATATCTGGAAAACCTGATCAACCGCTTCGTGTAAGCGCCGCGCCCTAACAGCCGGCGTCCCCTCTCCCCTCAGGAGAGAGGGTAGCGCCGCTAGGAGCGCAAGTGAC
>CAXBKI010000661.1:0-1809 GCA_963975955.1 uncultured Devosia sp. | reverse complement strand
TGCCGCCGACACGGGCGCCCTCGATGGTGTCGTTCATGCGGTTGATGCAGCGCAGAAAGGTCGACTTGCCGCAGCCCGAGGGTCCAATGAAGGAGGTGACGGCGCGATCGGGAATGTCGATCGAGATACCGAACAGGGCCTGCTTGGCGCCATAGTGCACGGTCACGTCACGCGCGGTCAGACGAATGGGGCGGTCGAGAGCGTCGGTGGGGTTCATTGCGCTTTTCACTGATTGCTGTGTCATCTTGGGCCTGCTGGCGACCATGTCCATTGGGGCGTTCTCCTGTTCGGTCATGCGCGGCGCTCCAGGCGTGTGCGCAGGAAGATGGCGACTGCGTTAAGAAGGATCATCATGCCCAGCAGCACCATGATGGCAGCTGAGGTGCGGGCTTCAAAGAAATTCCGGTTCTCATTGCCCTGCCAGAGGAAGATCTGCACCGGCAATGCCGTGGCCTGATCGACAACCGAGCCCGGAATGGAGGCCACAAAGGCGTTCATGCCGATCAGCAGGAGCGGCGCGGTTTCACCCAGCGCCTGGGCGACGCCGATGATGGTGGCGGTCAGGATCGAGGGGAAAGTGACGGGCAGCACGTGGTGGAACACCATCTGCGTCTTGGAGGCGCCCAGGCCCAGGGCTGCCTGGCGTAGGGCGGGCGAGACGCCCTGCAGCGCGGCGCGGGTGGCGATGATGATGGTGGGCAGGGTCATCAGGGTCAGCACCAGCCCGCCGACCAGCGGCGCCGAGCGGGGCAGGTGGAAGAAATTGATGAACACCGCGGCGCCGAGCAGGCCGAAGACGATGGAGGGCACGGCCGCCAGATTGTTGATGTTGACCTCGATCAGATCGGTCACGCGGGATTTGGGGGCGAACTCTTCAAGATAGATGGCGCTGGCCACCCCGATCGGCACAGCCAGGAAGATCACCACCAGCATCATGTAGAGCGAGCCCATGAAGGCGCCGGCCAGACCGGCCGAGGCAGGGGCGGCGCGGCTATCGACATTGGTGAACAGGCCCCAGGCAAAATCCTGGGTAATGGTGCCATTGTCCACCAGCGCATCGATGAGCTGGCGCGCCGGCGCCGGCAATTGCTGCTGGGTATCGCCAAGGTCACGGTCAATGGTGCCCTTGACCCAGTTGTCGGCATTGGCCGAGGCGAGCAGGTCAAAGCGCCTGGTTTGCCCGAGCAGGGTAGGATCGGCGACAAAGGCCTCGCGCACGACGTGGCGGGCATTGGTTTCGGGGATGGTCAGCACCTGCTTGCTGTCGATCTCCAGGCCGGCGGGCACGACTGTGCGCATGGCCGCCTCGATCACCTTGTTCCAGTTGAGCATGGCGACGCTGCGCTGCCATTTGAGGACTTCGCCGTTGAAATCGGCATCGGACTGACCGGCAGCCTGCACCGGGACGGGGGCGACGCCGAGCAGGGCCGGGTCAAAGGTCACATCGATATGCAGGGTCGCCTGGTTGAAGGCGGGAATGCCCTTGCGCAGCACGTCGGTGAACAGCAGCGCGACGAAACCAAGGGCGGCACAGATGGCCACGATACCCAGGGTGCGGAAGATCTGCTCGCTCAGATGGCGGCGGCGCAGGCCGGCGCGTATCAGCTTGGTCCGTTCGGTGGCCGCAATGCGACCGGAGGCCTGGAGATCGGTCATTATTCGTACTGCTCCCGGAAGCGGCGGACGATGTAGAGGGCCACGATATTGAGAAGAAGGGTCATCACGAACAGGGTCAGACCCAGGGCAAAGGCCACCAGCGACTGCGGCCCGGCAAAATCGGTATCGCCGGTGAGCTGGTTGACGATCGAG
>CAXBKI010000660.1:0-1814 GCA_963975955.1 uncultured Devosia sp. | reverse complement strand
CACCGGCTCCTGGCGCAGCCGCCTCAACGCAATGCGCGTTGCGCAATGCCCGCGATCCAGGCGCAAACACGGTCCGGTGCTTCCATCGGCGCCAAATGGCTGACCGCGTCAATTCGCTCGATGCTGACGCCACGACGCCGCAACCCCGCCTGATTGACGACAGTCGAACCGCGAGGGGCCTTGAGCACATGGGCGCGGTCGCCAACCATCCGTGCCGCGCGCAGGCAATCATGGCCCTGGGCCTCATAATTGGCCGCTTCCCAATTCGGATCACAGGCCAGATGCACCCCGTTTTCGTCCGCAACCAGACCATCGGCGAGATAATCATCAAGCACGCCGGGAGCCCAGCTGGAAAAGGTCTTGTGGCGCCCGTAACGCCGGGCAACAGCGGCGCGATCGGGCCAGCCATTGGCCCGGCGCCGGGCCTGGTTGGCAATGCCGAAACGGCCCTTGAGCAGGTTATGCAGGGGCCAGCGCGCCACCAGATTGACGCTGAGCGGCAGGATCACCGGTTCGACCAGCGCCAGCACCGGCCGGGTTGGCAAACGGGCCGCGGCGAGCAAGCTGCTGGCCGCGCCCATTGAATGCCCCGACAAAATGGCAGGAGGCTGCGGCAATTGGTCGTAGAGTTGCCGCAAGTCGTCGGCATAGACATCCCAGCTGCGATGCGTGCCCGGATCGGCCGGCAGGCGCGAACGGCCATGACCGCGCAGATCCGGCGCGATGATCTCGAAACGGTCGGCCAGGGGCGTCAGCATCTGGTCATAGGCGCGGGCGCAAAACCCGTTGGCATGGGCAAAGACCAGCACCGGGGCGCCGGAATTGGTCCAGACCCGGGCCGACAGCACGCCATCGCTCAGTCGATAGTCTCGATATTCAGGCACAGTCATGCGCGGCTTTCCAGCAATGGCCCTCAAGGAGCCCCCCGCGTTCAAGCATTGCGCGCACCCGGGATCAATTCGCATTGGCTGCGCCCGGCCGCATTGACGCCATACACTTGTCCCTAGTCAGCCCCGGCGGTGGCCGGCGCGCATCCAAACGCGTCGCGCATCGCCGCTCCGGCGTCCACGTCGCGCATGGCCGCGACCCCGGCGATGGCGCAGCGATCAGCGGCCGTGATGTCCTGATTGGCAATGATTTCAGCAGACAGGCGCGCCCAGTCATCATTGCCGGTGAGGATTTCCAGACCGCCATCGGCCGGCGTGTCGAACCGCAACAGACGGCCGCCCGATTGCCAGGCCGGCCAGTTCATCCAGTCCCCCGCGCCCGCATTGGGATCGCCGGCATGGGCGAAGGCGCCCCAGTAAGCGCCCATCGCGCTCGCGACGGCCTGCCGGCCCTCGGCATTGGCGTTGGTGAACAGGACTTTGCCGATATCGCCGTAGAGAATCGAAAAATCGTTGAACACAAAGGGCAACTCCATGCTGTGCGCCGCACCGAGCAGGGCGCCGGTGTCGGTGAAGAGCAAGGAACCGCCTTCATCCCAGTCAAAGCGATAGGCCCAGACCTGGTCATGCCCGGCCGCGATGAGGCGATCGGCCGCGTCATCGACGCCGTCGAGCCGCCAGAGCCGGGCACCGAAATCGCCATTGGCGACATAGCGCGCCGGGTCTCGCCGATTGCGGATCACCCCGAATGTCGTCTTGGTGAACTCCGGGTCGAAGGCGAGATAGAGGCGGCTCTCATCGCGATTGCTGCCGGTAATCAGGGGCACGAACTGGCGCGACGGATCGGCGAAGACCGCGCGCATGCCGCCAACCGGCAAGGTCACACCATCTTCGATCACGCGCGGCATATCCGCCTCGCCATAGGCA
>CAXBKI010000659.1:0-1820 GCA_963975955.1 uncultured Devosia sp. | reverse complement strand
CCGCCGCCAGCTTCATCTCCTCATTGATGGTGGTCGCCCCGACGTCGAGCGCGCCGCGGAAAATGAACGGGAAACACAGGACATTGTTGACCTGGTTGGGGAAATCCGACCGGCCGGTACATACCATGGCATCCGGCCGCACGGCCTTGGCCACCTCCGGCAGGATTTCCGGGTTCGGATTGGCCAGGGCCAGCACCAGCGGCTTGGGTGCCATCTTCGCAAGCATTTCCGGCTTCAGCGCCCCGGCGGCCGACAGGCCCAGGAACACATCGGCGCCCTCGATGACCTCGGCCAGGCTCGTGGCATCGCTGACCCGGCGGAACTGCCCCCGCCACTTGTCATTGATGTCGTTGCGCTTGTGGGTGACCAGGCCATCCTTGTCGGCGACCCAGATGTTCTCGTATTTGGCGCCCAGCGCCACCAGCACGTTCAGGCAGGCAATCGCGGCGGCCCCTGCCCCCGATGCGCAGATCGTCACGTCCTCTATTCTCTTGCCCTTGAGCTCGAGCCCGTTGAGCACCGCGGCGCCCACGATGATCGCCGTGCCATGCTGGTCATCATGGAACACCGGAATCGGCATGCGCTCGCGCAAGGTCTCCTCGATCTCGAAGCAATCGGGCGCGCGGATGTCTTCCAGATTGATGCCACCAAATGTCGGCCACAGCGGCGACACGGCATCGATGAATTTCTGCGGATCGGTTTCGTCGATTTCCAGGTCGAACACATCGATGCCGGCGAACTTCTTGAACAGGACCGCCTTGCCTTCCATCACCGGCTTGCTGGCCAGCGCGCCGATATTGCCCAGCCCCAGCACCGCCGTGCCGTTGGAGATCACCGCAACAAGGTTCTGCCGCGAGGTGTATTTCGACACGGTCTCGGGATTGGCCGCGATTTCTTCACAGGGCGCTGCAACGCCGGGGGAATAGGCCAGCGCCAGGTCGCGCTGGTTGCCCAATGGCTTGGTGGCCTGGATCTCCAGCTTGCCCGGCTTGGGAAACTCGTGAAAATGCAGCGCGGCGTCGCGCAGGGCTTTCCGCTGTTCGTTGACGTCAGTGGACACCTGGTTCTCCTATCCAGCGGTACGCGTGCCCGTTCGTGCCACCAATTGCCAGCGATGAAAAGGGGGTAAGTCCGCCACGCCCTGCAACTAAAGTCGCAGCTCTATGCCGCGCTGGCCACAACCGCTTCGATACGGGTCGGCTTGACCTGATTGGCGTGCAGCGCCATCGCCAACTCCTTGAAGGCGCTGTTCTTCAGTGCCGGCGCGAAAATGAATCCCTGTGCCTGCACCACGCCGCGTGCCCGCAGATAAAGCGCCTGCGCCTCGGTCTCGACCCCCTCGGCCACGATCTCGCAATCGAGGTCCTTGGCCATGGCAATCAGTCCATCGAGCACGGGTACCTGCGTGGTGCCGGGCTTGATCATGTCCACGAAGATGCGGTCGATCTTGATGATGTCGATACCCAGGGTGCCCAGATAGGCCAGGTTCGAGTGCCCGGTGCCCGCATCGTCCATCGCCAGCCGGCAGCCCAGCGCATGCAGCCCGGCAATGACGCTGTTGGCGACGGCGGAATTGGCCATCGGGTGCCGTTCGGTGATCTCAAACACCAATTGCCGGAAATTGACGGTCGAATTGCCGAAGATCGCCTGCACGTCATCGACGATGCTGTCATCGCGGAAGTGCCCCTCAAACAGATTGATGGCCACCTTCATGTCGGGCATCAGCGCGCAGAGTTCGCTGAGATCGAACTTGACCTGCTGCATCAGCGACAGCGTCATTGGAATGGCCAGGCCCGTCACCTCGGCATAGTCGATGAAAG
>CAXBKI010000658.1:0-1820 GCA_963975955.1 uncultured Devosia sp. | reverse complement strand
GTGCAGGCGGCCGGCGGCGTCGCCGATCTTTTCGCGCAGCCGGCTTTCGACATTCATATGGATGTCTTCGAGCGCCCGCGAGAATGTGAAGCTGCCGCCCTCGATTTCGGCCAGCACCTCGGCTAGACCGGCAATAATGGTGTCGCGGTCCTGCTGCGTCAGTATGCCCGTCTCGGCAAGCATGGTGGCATGGGCTATCGATCCGGCAATGTCCTGGCGGAACAGGCGCTGATCAAAGCCGATCGAGGCGTTGATTTCCTCCATGATGGCGTCGGGGCCCGTGGCGAACCGGCCGCCCCACATCTTGTTGCTCATCGAATACCTCGGAGACCTGTTATGACCGATATGCACGCGCCCCGCCCCCAGGATTCCAGCCGGGTTCGGCTGCTGGTCGCGCTGGGGGTGGCGGGATTGGCGGTAGCTATAGCGGCGTGGGTGTGGCTCGGCAATGCCGGCGTGGCCAAGGAATGCCCGGTCCAGGCCGATGCCGCCGCGGCCATCGACGCTGCTGCCGTGGGCGAGCTGGCCGCGCTCAATGGCACCGGCGAGGGCAGGGGCTATGCAAGTCTGGCGTTCAAGGACGCGGGCGGCAAGGCGCTCACTATTGCCGACTTCAAGGGCAAGGCGCTGCTGGTCAATTTCTGGGCCAGCTGGTGCGTGCCGTGCCGGGAAGAAATGCCGGCGCTGGACGCCCTGGCGAGCAAGTACAATTCGGACCGCTTCATGGTGCTGCCCATCAATCTGGACATCGGAGAAAGCGGGCTGGGCAAGGCCGAAAAATTCCTCGCCGACAACAAGTTCGCCCAGCTGCCGCTCTATGCCGATAACAGCTTTGCCGCCTTTGACCGGCTCAAGCAGGAAGCGGTCGCGGTGGGGCTGCCGGCGACGCTGATCCTGGATGAAAATGGTTGCGAGCTGGCCGTGCTGCAGGGGCCGGCTGAGTGGAACACGCCCGATGGTGAAAAGGTGGTCGAAACGCTGATGGCCCAGCGCGACTAGACTAGACTAGACTAGACGGTCGACGTCGGCGCCCGTCAGTGGTGGCGCCGGGGCGGCCTCGGGGTTGAGCTGGGCGGCGCGGGCCTGTTGTTCGTTCTGGGCGTTTTCCAGGCGCATGCGCAGATCCGCCACCCTGCCCAGATGGGCGGCCAGGGGCGTGGCTTCGCGTGCGACGATGCGGTTGATCATCACGGCGGGACTAAGGGTAAGATCGTTGCTCATCGCGCGGTTCTCGGTCAGGCCTGTTTGTCGATCTTGACGCCTTGTCCGGGTGGCGGCGGCGACAGCGCGGCCTGGGTCAGGGTGTTGAGCAGTTCGTTCTGCATGTCGTTCTGCTTTTTGAACACGGCGATCTGGATGCTGTTCTGCGTCTTGACCGTGTTCATCGCCAGCATCTGGGTAGAGAGATCGGCGTTCATGGCGGATTCCCCTTTCCAATTGTTGCCCAGACAGCAAGGCTAGACGTCGCGGGTAAACAAAGCCTGCCGATATCGGTGCAATTGCACAATTTTCCAAGAACTTAGCCTTAATGGGCCGTTCACCATCAGCACAGGTTGGGTGGCAACCGGCCGCGCCTTCACCCAATGCTTACATCTGGCGGGCCAGAGTGCGCGCATCAAAAAGCTATGCTGTGGCGGGGGGCCATGTTCGCACAAGTCATGTTCATTGCCCTGGTCCAAGGCATCAGCCTGCTGGGGCTGCTGGCCATCGGCTTTGGCGTGGTCGAGCGACAGGCCTGGCCCCGCTATGTCCGCTCCACCGTGCAGGGCGCCTTCTTCGGCCTGGGCGCGGTCGTCGCGATCATGTCTCCGGCACATCTG
>CAXBKI010000657.1:0-1824 GCA_963975955.1 uncultured Devosia sp. | reverse complement strand
CGCTGGTCGAGGAGATCAATGCGGCCATCGAGCAGACCGAAAGCCAGGCTTCCGAACTCGACCGGATCGTGGAGATATTCATGCTCGGCGCCAGCAACGGCCGGTCCCAACGGGGCACGCCAAGCGCACAGGCACCCGGCAATGGCGTCAAGGGACTACAGGCCAAGATCAAGCATGCCGTGAGGGGTTTTGTCCAGGATGGCAATGCGGCAGTTGCTCAGGACTGGAACGAGTTCTAGGCTGTCCGCGAGCGCTATCCAGCATCCCATCCCGACCTACCGAGACGGCAATCTTCCCCCTCGGGACACGCGTCAGGGTCGACTCGTCTGGGGAGAAGGCGCCTTTGCAGCGCATCGTCCAGGCAGCCGAGGCCGGTAGGACCTTGGTTAATCATTCAACAAACTGATTGTGTGATCATCCGGTACGAATTGTGCACAACCGGTAGACCAAGATATGGCACTCGCCCCCCGTACTGTTTCAGGCAAACTCGTTCTCGCGTCTGGAATATCTATTGCGCTCATACTGATAGTCTACACCACGTTCAATGTATTGGCTGCCAAGACCCGCACTGAAGAGCAGGTTATGGCTCTTGCCACCCAGACGGCCACCAGCGTGGCCAATCAGCTTGCGGTCAGCCTGACGGAAGCTACGTCCGCGGGCACTGCGATTGCCGCAACCATTTCCGGCTACATGACCGAGGAGGTGACAACGCGCAGCAATGTGGTCGCCCTGCTGGAGCAAGTAGCCCCGCAATATGATTTTGTCTTTGGCTCGTGGATGATGGAACTGCCGGGTCCGACCGCTCCCAAGCTGCTGACGGGGACAGAAGGCACCAATGATCAGGGCATCTTCACGGCCTATTGGACGAAAGACGACGCCGGCAAGATGGGGTTCTCGACCTGGTCGATAAACACCGCCGACGAGTATTATGCCGGCCCGATGAGCACAAAGAAGACACTGATCACATCCCCATACTTCTCCGCCAGCGGCGAGAACTTGCTGACGTCGGTTTCTTCCCCGGTCACAGTTGATGGCCAGATTGTGGGCATTGCAGGCGTCGATATCAGGTTGAACGATTTGACGGCCCTGCTGGCTGACCTGCACCCCTTCGAGGGGGGCAGCGTGATGCTCCTTGCTAGTAATGGCAATTGGCTGGCCAACCCGGACAGGGAAAAGCTGACAACGGCGTATGCGGACCCAGGCGCCGATCTGGTAAACCAGGCCCTGGCCGACGGCAAAATGCGCGTCATCCGGGACATGCCTGATGGCGGTGTCAGGTTGGTTTACCCGTTTACCGCGCCCGGCATGAATACCACATGGGCAGCGGTTCTGGACATTCCGGCGGCAATCTTCAGCGAACCTGTCTGGGAACAGATCCAGTTCGCCATCCTTGGTGGTCTGGTCATTCTGCTGGTGAGCTTGGGCGTCATTCTGGTCACGTCGCGTGCTATCGTCAGAAAGCCGATGGCTCGCCTCTCCCAAACCATGAATGAACTGGCCAAGGGCAATCTTGAGGTCAAGGTTCGCGACACAGAGCGCACGGACGAGATGGGAACAATGGCCCGCACGGTCGAGGTGTTCCGGGAAAATGCCAACCAGGTCAAGAACATGAGCGAGGCCGAAGCGGTTCGGATCATCGCCGACGAGCAGGCGCGTCGCCAGATGATGAGCGAGTTACAGAGCGCCTTTGGCGATGTTGTTGACGCCGCCATTGCCGGCGACTTCTCCAAGCGGGTGAACAACAGCTTTCCCGATGCCGAGCTCAACGAACTGGCCGGCAGCGTCAACAGCCTGGTCAAGACGGTCGAGGGCGGCCTGAATGAA
>CAXBKI010000656.1:0-1825 GCA_963975955.1 uncultured Devosia sp. | reverse complement strand
CCGCTTACGATCAACCTGCTGGTCACGGCATTCATTGTCCTGTGGGTGGTGCTTGCCGCGTTTCCGTTCATCTGGACGGTCTGGGGATCTTTCAAGGTCGAGCCCGACTTCTTCTCGCGCGAAAGCTGGTGGAACGCCATTTTCGGCACCTATACCGAGCGCCAGACGGGCAGCTCGTTTACCGGCGACGGCTATTACGGCGCCTGGGTGACCCGCGAATTCTGGCGTGCCGCCGGCAATACGGCCATCGTCACCGTCAGCGTGACGGTGATCTCGCTGACCCTGGGCACGCTTGGCGGTTATGCGCTTGCCCGCTCGGGCCAGCGCTATGCCTTCTGGATCCTGATTGCCGCGCTGGTGTTCCGCGCCATGCCGCATATCACCCTGGTTTCGGGCTATCTGCTGCCGTTCTTCCAGCTCAACATCTGGGGCGTGCTGCCCACATCCATCATCGTGCTGGTGGCGATCAACCAGCCCTTTACGCTGTGGATGCTGCATTCTTTTTTTCTCAGCATCCCCAAGGATCTCGATGAAAGCGCCATGGTGGACGGCTGTACACGCTTCCAGGCCTTCCGCATGGTGATCATACCGGTGATGTGGCCGGGCGTGGTGACGACGGGCCTGTTCAGCTTCCTGCTCGCCTATAATGACTTTGCCACTACCTCCATGCTGCTGAGTGCCGACAACCAGACCATGGTGCCCAAGATCTCGAGCTTTCTGGGCTCGGTGCAGGAGCAGGGCAATGTGATGTTTGCGGTGGCCGCCGTGGTCTCGGCAACGGTGCCGCTGTTCATTCTCGTCCTCTTTTTCCAACGCCAGATCGTCAGCGGGCTCACCGCCGGCGCAGTGAAAGGCTGATCCCACCATGGCTCAGATCCGTCTCAAGAATGTCTCCAAGCGCTGGAACAGCTTTGTCGGCGTCGACAATTTCAACCTCGATATTGCCGACCAGGAGTTTCTGGTGCTGCTCGGGCCCTCGGGCTGCGGCAAGACCACGACCATGCGCATGATCGCCGGGCTCGAGGACATCACCGAGGGCGAGATCTGGATCGGCGAGCGGCTGGTCAACAAGCTCGAGCCCAAGGACCGCGATATCTCCATGGTGTTCCAGAGCTATGGCCTCTACCCCAACATGACCGTCTACGAGAACATCCGCTTCCCCCTCAAGGTGCGCAAGGTCCCGCAGGAGGAACACCACGACCGCGTCATGGCGGCCAGCAAGATGGTCGAGCTCGACGACTTCCTGCAGCGCCGTCCGGCAGCCCTGTCGGGTGGCCAGCGCCAGCGCGTGGCGCTGGCCCGCGCCATCGTGCGCGAGCCCAATGCCTTCCTGATGGACGAGCCGCTTTCCAATCTCGACGCCAAGCTGCGCGTCTCGACCCGCGCCCAGATCAAGAACCTGCATCACACTCTCAAGCGCACCACCATCTATGTGACGCATGACCAGATCGAGGCGATGACGCTGGCCGATCGCGTAGTGGTGATGAGCAAGGGGCTGATCCAGCAGGTCGGCACGCCCATGGAGATCTACGATCGCCCGGCCAATACCTTTGTCGCCAGTTTTATCGGCTCTCCGGCCATGAACCTCGTGCATGGCGACATCCAGAACGGCGTCTTCACCGGCGACAGCATTCGCGTCGATGGCCTGTCCACCAAGGTCAAGGGGCCGGTGACGCTTGGCTTCCGCGCCGAAGATGCCACCCTGGCCGAAACGGCCGGGCAGATCGAGGCGCCGATTTATTCGGTGGAACTGCTGGGCGAGGCCACCATGATTTCGATGCGGGTGGCGGGCGAACTGATCTCGATCAAGGTGGGCAAGGATTAT
>CAXBKI010000655.1:0-1836 GCA_963975955.1 uncultured Devosia sp. | reverse complement strand
CGGTGAATTCGGGGCCGAGGAAATCGAAGCCGTAGCACATGTGCAGCCTGTCGCCGCCCGAGGTGTACTGGGCCATCAGCTCGACCGATTTGTGGCTGTCGCCCACCTCCCCCACCGACGTCGCGCCGGGGAACTGGTCGAGCAGGGCGCGGACGCGGCGCAGGAAATCGAGGTTTTCCGGCTGGCTCTTGGAGAACTGGTGGATCTGCATCTCGTAGGGGCCGGGCGCATGCGGCCCACGCCTGGCCTTGGGATCGGCCGGGTTGGACCGCAGCTGCCTGTCGTGGAAGTAGTAGTTGACGGTGTCGAGGCGAAAGCCATCAAGACCGCGTTCGAGCCAGAAGCGCATGACGTCGAGAACGGCGGTCTGGACGTCGGGGTTGTGGAAGTTCAGATCGGGCTGGCTGATCAGGAAATTGTGCAGATAGTACTGGCCACGCGTCCCGTTCCACTCCCAGACGCTGCCGCCAAAGACCGCCGGCCAGTTATTGGGCGGGCTGCCATCGGGCAGCGGATCGGCCCAGACATACCAGTCGGCGCGGGCATTGGTGCGCGAGACGCGGCTTTCCTTGAACCAGGCATGCTGGTCGGAGGTGTGGCTGATCACCTGATCCATGATGACCTTGATGCCGCGGCTGTGCGCCTCCTGCACCAGGGAATCGAGATCTTCGAGCGAGCCGAACAGGGTATCGACCTCGCAGTAATCGGAGACGTCATAGCCCATGTCGTGCTGCGGCGACTTGGTGATGGGCGACAGCCAGATGCAATCGACGCCCAGGCTGGCGATGTGATCGAGGCGGGCGATGATGCCGGGCAGATCGCCGACCCCATCGCCATTGCTGTCCTGAAAGGAGCGCGGGTAAACCTGATAAATTACGCCACCGCGCCACCATTCCGTCATCTGCACGCTCCTGATTCGTTGCCGCTAGCTAACAGCACAAGCGGCGTTCAGTGCCAGTGCGTTGGGTGGGTGGCGGACATGCACGGGCCTGTCAGGCCTGGGGATGGGTGGAGGCGAAGGCGGCAAGGCTGCGGCTGCGGTCAGCAAGAGCGGCCAGGCGGGGCGTCGGAGGCCGATCGGCCAAACCGGTGATAGTGCCCAGAAAATCAACAGCGGCGACGACCGCCGCGTCAGCGCCGTCGGGCTGATCACCGCCAAACCAGCCGTCAGCCGGCGTACGCGCCTCAAGGGCGAGCAGCCCCTGACCGAGCTGGGCTGTCAGCCGGTCCACCCACTCGCTCCAGACCAGCGCCGGGGGGCGCCGCTCGGTCTCGTAGACATAGGCGACGCCTTTTTCGGCAATCGCGGTGGCCAGGGCGATGGACTGCAGGCAGGCGATGCGCTCGGGTCCGGGGGCCGGCAGCAGGCGCTGCGCCGGCGGCACGGTGGTTTCGAGATAATCGATGATGGCCGCGGTTTCGATAAGGTCGCCATCAGACGTGGAGAGCACGGGAACCCGGCTGAGCGGGTTGTGGGCGCGAAAACTCTCGAAATCGGCACCGAACAGATCGACCGGGCGGCGCTCGAACGGCAGGCCCTGCAGGCCCAGCGAGATGGCGACGCGGCGGGCAAAGGGCGAGCGCTTGCCGCCATAAAGGATCAACATGGCTAGACCACCGCGCTGGGCAAGGGTTCACCAGCGAAATGGGCGTCCAGATTGGCGACGACCAGAGCGCCCATGGCATTGCGGGTCTGGGTGGTGGCGCTGCCCTGGTGGGGAGACAGCACGACATTGTCGAGCGCGAAAAAGCCCTCGGGCACGGCCGGCTCGTTCTCGAAGACATCGAGCGCCGCGCCGCCCAGGCCGCCGGTCTGGAGCAGTTCGAGCATGGCAG
>CAXBKI010000654.1:0-1848 GCA_963975955.1 uncultured Devosia sp. | reverse complement strand
AAACCGCGTCAGCACCAGCGCCACAGCAATGGCGCCGATTCCCGGCGCTGCGCGCAACAGCCCCAGTTCTTCCGGCCCCGCATGCAGAATGTCCTTCACATACACAGGCAACAGCGCCACCGCTCCGCCCATCAGCACCGCAAACATGTCCAGCGAGATAGCGCCCAGCACCACCTTGTTGGCGAAAATGTACCGGAACCCGGCCAGCATGGTCTCCAGACTCGTCGCCTGCTGCGACTCACGGCGCGCTGGTCGTGGAATCAGCAGCACACAGACAATAGCGATCAGCAGCAGGGTCGCACCCGTGCCGAAGGCCACCGCCGGCGCGACGCCATAGAGCAGGCCGCCAGCCGCCGGTCCCATGATCGAGGCGAACTGCCAGGCCGATGCATTGACGGTTATGGCATTCGATAGTGCCTCGGGAGGCACCAGATTGGGCGCCAGCGACTGCGCAGCCGGTCCCCAGAATGCCCGCGCCGTGCCCAGTACGATCAGAATACCGAAGATCGGCCAGACCCCGTGGGCCTGCGCATTCACAAAGCTCAGGAACCCCAGCGCGCATGCCAGCTCGACGCCAAGGCAAACCGCCATGATGCCCCGCCGATTGAAGCGGTCGGCGGTCAGGCCCGTGAGCAGGATCAGGATCAGCGCCGGCAGGAACAAGGACAGTCCAACCAGGCCGAGCAGGAACACATTCCCGGTCACGTCGTAGATCTGCCAGGCGATCGACACCGACATGATCTGCACGGCAAAGCTGACCAGCAGGGTGGTTAGCCAGAAGAAGCGGAAGCCGGTGTAGCTGAAGGCAATCCGGGACGGCTCGGATGGATGGGACGTGCTCATGGCACGGAATGTGCACGGCGCCTGACGTCCGTCAAAGGCGAAATGGGCCGAAAACGTTCGCCTCGTACGATTCTCAGTCTTTCTTGGGCACCGGCTTCTGCCGATTGGGGTTGGGTCGCTCGTGCCGGCGATCAATCGAGGAGATCACGCCGCGCAGCGTACGAATTTCCTGCGACGAGAAATTGCCCCGCGTCAGGGCAGTCCGCAAATTGTCCACCACGCCTGGGCGCTTCTCGGGCGAGGTGAAAAAGCCGCTTTCGTCGAGCACGCCTTCCAGATGCTCGAACATGCCCACAAGTTCGCTGCGCGGCGCCACCTCGTGCAGCAGGCTGCCGAATGGCAGCGTTTCGGCCTGCCCCGATTGCCGGCGCCATTCATAGGCCAGGATCAGCACGGCCTGTGCAATATTGAGCGAGGCAAAGGCCGGCTCCACCGGCAGGGTGACGATCATGTCGGACAGTGCCACCTCCTCATTGAGCAGGCCCCACTTCTCGCGCCCGAACAGCAGCCCGGCCTTCTGTCCACTCCCGATATGAGCGACCATGCGCTTGGCCGCTTCATCGGGCCCGATGACATCCTTCTGCATGCCGCGCAATCTGGCTGTGGTGGCATAGACCAGCGTCAGATCGGCCACCGCCTCTTCAAGCGTGGCAAACACCCGAACCTGGTTGATCACGTGATCGGCGCGCGACGCCGTCGCGATCGCCTTTTCGTTGGGCCAGCCGTCGCGCGGTCGCACGAGACGCAGATCCCACAGTCCAAAATTGGCCATGGCTCTCGCTGCCGTGCCGATATTCTCGCCGAGCTGTGGCTCGCACAGAATAACCACCGGCGCCGGCAGCAGTTCTATTTTGATCGAAGAGTCTGTTCCGGCCATGCTGCCCAATCCCTAGATCAGGCGCACATACCGTGTTTTGCCACCGATAGGCAAATCAAGCGACGCGATGGCGTGGCGGCAGATCCTTGACCTTGGACGAACGCTGCCATTCCCGATCCAGAATGGCA
>CAXBKI010000653.1:0-1853 GCA_963975955.1 uncultured Devosia sp. | reverse complement strand
AAGCCGGGCGGCAAGCTGCTGATCGTCGATGGCAATATGGCCAGGACCAGCTGGGTAGCCAGGCTGCACGGCGCCCTCGACAAGGCGCTGGGGCGCCCGCCTGCCAAGGGACACATGGCTCCCGAGCTGGTGGAACGCCACAAGCGCATTCGCGAGCAGGTCTATTTCAACGACGGCATGCCGGCAGAGGCGGTGGTGGCGCTGCTGGAACAGGCGGGTTTCGTCGATATCGTCGTTGACCGCAACCTGCTCGATATCCATCTGGCGCAGGCGTCCAAGATGACGTTCTGGCGGGCCGCAGAGCGCCTGGCGTCGGACCGCTTCGCGATCTGCGCGACCAAGCCCAAGGGCATACTACCGGGGCGCTGACGCGGCCAGAACCCGCCGTCCCCGATGGGGGCGGCGTCGCGGCAACGGGCGTCTTGGGCGTGCAGCAAGGGCCGTGGGACGTTGCGCACGGCAAGCCGCGTCACACCATTTGCCCGACCGGGGGATTGCGGGTCCGACGCTCGCGGATGGCGGCGGCGGCAGCGCGGGGATCCGGCGGCAGCACGGCGTTCTTGAGGGCGATGGAATAGGGGTCCTGCGGGTTGTCGAGCACCTCGCGGGCATTGCCGCTTTCGACCACCTCGCCGCTGCGCATGATGATGACGCGATCGGAAATGTAGTAGGCCGTCGCCAGATCGTGCGTGATGTAGATGATAGAGACCCCCAGTTCGTCGCGCAGCGCGCGGAACAGGTTGACGATGGACATGCGCAGCGAGGCGTCGACCATCGATACCGGCTCGTCGGCGACGATCAGCTTGGGCGATGGGATCAGTGCCCGCGCAACGGCCACGCGCTGCAATTGCCCGCCCGAGAGTTCGTGCGAGAAGCGCCCCTTGATCTCGGCCAGCGACAGGCCGACCCGCTGCAGGGCGGTGTCGGCGAGCCTTTCCTTGCTCGCCTGATCATTGGCTGCGCAGAAGCGGTGGGCGGTGGCAAACAGATAGGCATCCACCGGCGTCAGGGGGTTGAACGCCTCAAACGGGTTCTGGAATACCGGCTGCACCTTGGCCATGAAGGCCTCGCGCTGATCGCGCGTGCGGATGGTGCCGATATCGGTGCCATCAAAAACCAGCCGCCCGGCATCGGGCACTTCATTGCCCAGCATCATCTTGGCCATGGTGGATTTGCCCGAGCCGCTTTCGCCCACAATGGCAAAGATCTCGGGCTTGTCGGCATCCAGGGCAAAGCTGACATCGTTGACGGCCTTGATGGACTGGCGGGAAAACAGGCCGCCCACCGGATAGCGCTTGGTGACGTGGTCGAGTTCGAGCAAGGTCCTCATTTGACGGCAACCTCCCCGGCGCGGAAACAGGCAACCCGACCGCCGATGGCGCTGGGCTGCATTTCAGGCACCTGCTGTGTGCAGCGATCGATGGCGATGGGGCAGCGCGGATGGAAGCGGCAGCCCGAAGGCGGGTTGGCGAGGCTGGGCGGCTTGCCGGCCAGGCTCTTGCGGGTGGAGACATCGCCGATGCGCGGCAGGCTGGCGATGAGGTGGGCGGTATAGGGATGCTGGGGCGTGTCGAACATGGCCTGGGTCGGGCCCTCTTCGGCCAGCCGCCCGGCATACATGATGGCCAGGCGATCGGTGATGGCGGCATGAACCGACATGTCGTGGGTAACGAACACCACCGATGAGCCCAGCCGTTCCTGAACTTCCTTGATCAGGCCGAGCACATCCTGCTGCACCAGCACGTCGAGCGCCGTGGTGGGTTCGTCGGCAATGATGAACTCGGGCTCGCACACCGTGGCCAGGGCGATGGTGACGCGCTGGCGCATGCCACCCGACAGCTGGTGGGGAAAGG
>CAXBKI010000652.1:0-1855 GCA_963975955.1 uncultured Devosia sp. | reverse complement strand
CCTGCTGCTGGCATTGGTCGTGGTCGCCAGCCAGCGCCTGACCGGTACGCCGCTGGAGGTGCTCGCGCCGGAGCTGGTGGCCGTTCTGTCCATCGTTACCGGCTTTGCCACCCTGTGGGTGGTCTTTCTGGGCTCGACCTTCCGTTCGGCCATGCACACCGCCAATGCTGACCTCGAAACGGCCAATGATCGCCTGCACAGCGCGCTGCGGGCCGCCGAGGCCGCCAATCATTCAAAATCCGAATTTCTCGCCATGATGAGCCATGAAATCCGCACGCCGCTCAATGGCGTTCTGGGCATGACCCGCGTGATGCAGGGCGATGGCCAACTGACGGAGCGACAGGCGCACAGTCTTGCCGTGATCAATGAGTCCGGCGAAAACCTGCTCGAATTGCTGAATGATATTCTCGACCTCTCGAAGATCGAAGCCGACGCGATCGCGATCGAGGAGATTGAACTGGACATCGTGGCGCTCGCCGCCAGTGTCACGCGACACTGGCAATTGCAGAGCGAGGCCAAGGGGCTGAGCCTGAGTTTTGCCGATCACGATATCGCTTGCCCCGCCCTGCTGGGCGACCCGCTGCGGATCCGGCAGATTCTCAACAACCTGCTCGGCAATGCGGTGAAATTCACCAGTTCCGGGCAGTTTACTGTGGAGTTGTCGCAGGCGGCGCCCGATGCCGATGGCTGTATCGAGACCATGCTGGCGGTCGTCGATAGCGGCGACGGCATTGCGGCCGACAAGCTCGCATCTATCTTTAACGCCTTCAGCCAGGCCGACAGCTCGACGACCCGCAAGTTTGGCGGCACCGGGCTGGGGCTCGCGATTTGCCGCAAGCTGGCCGACCGCATGGGTGGCCGGATCAGTGTTGAAAGCGAGACCGGGATCGGCTCGCGCTTCACCTTTGCGCTGCGCTCGCGTCCCGGCAAAGGCACGCTGCATGCCGAGGCCGCAGAGATCGTGCCGCCCTTGCGGCCGGGCCGTCCGGTTTCAATCCTCGCAGTCGATGATGTGCGCACCAACCAGCTCGTTCTGGCGGCGATGCTCGGCCAGTCCGTGCTGGGCGAGGATATCCGGATTGACTGCGCCAGTAGCGGCGTCGAGGCAATCGCGGCGGCGAGTGTGACCCGTTATGATGTCATCCTGATGGATATCCAGATGCCCGAAATGGATGGCTATGGGGCGCTCCGGCGGCTGCGCGAAAATCCCGCGACCGCCGGGGTGCCGGTCATGGCGGTCACGGCACTGACGTCCGGGCCGGATCGCCGCAAACTGGCCGAAGCCGGCTTCTGCGACTATCTCTGCAAACCGTTCGAGGTTTCCAGTTTGCGCGAGGCCTTGGCCCGCCAGCTGATGCCGGTCGAGGTCGTGCCGGTCGAGGCCGGGCCGGGGCAGCGTCTCGCCAGTGGCGCGCGCTGAACGCCGGATCCCGATCAGATTTCGGCGACGATGACCTGCGGACCTCCCGCCTCCATGGCGGCTTGCAGTGCGGCATCGAATTCGCCGGCGGTGCGGGCGCTGCGGGCCGGGACGCCGAAACCTTCCGCCAGTTTGACCCAGTCCATTTTGGGATTGTCGAGCGAGAGCATTTGCTGGGCGGCCGGTCCCGGCTCGCCGGCACCGACGCGGGCCAGCTCGAAATTGAGCACCAGATAGGAATGATTGGCGAAGACGATATTGATGATGTCCAGGTTTTCGCGCGCCTGGGTCCACAAGGCCTGTAGCGTATAGGCAGCGGCCCCGTCGCCGCACAGGGCGAAGACCTGGCGCTCCGGACAGGCCATCGCCGCACCCACCGCTTGCGGCATGCCGGCACCGATCGCGCCGCCGGTCAGGCAGAGCCAGTCATGCTTC
>CAXBKI010000651.1:0-1891 GCA_963975955.1 uncultured Devosia sp. | reverse complement strand
GAATGGCCGCTGCCTTGCCGAGCACCAGCATGGTGGTTTCGAGCGGGCCGCTGTCGAGCGCCTGGTCTTCTGCCGAGACGCAGACGCCGGCATCGCGCAGCTTGCTCCACATGGTGTACCATTCAATGGCATCATCCTCGTCGAAGGCGAGCTTGCCGTCGGCGGTGTAGAGGTCCTTGCCGCGCTGGCGCAGCCAGTTCTGCAGCATGGGCTCGGAATAGGAGCAGTCGGCGATCACCTTCATGCCGCCGCGAATATTGGCACTGTTGAAGGCCTCACCCATGGTCATCAGGTCGTCATAGGACCAGGCATTGGTGGGGGCATCAATGCCCACTTCGGCAAAGGCGGTGGAATTGATGAGCGACGCCGAGGAATTGGCGCCCAGCGAAATGCCATAGAGCTTGCCGCCGACCTTGCCGCCTTCGAGCTGATCGGCATCGAAGTCGGCGAGCTGGAGGGCGCCGCCGACATACTCATCCAGCGGCGCGATGGAATTGCGCGTCGCATATTCGACGATGTAGCGGTAATCCATCTGCACGATGTCAGGGGCGTTGCCGCCGGCCGTCTGGGTCGCCAGCTTGGGCCAGTAATCGTTCCAGGCCAGGAACTCGGCTTCCATCGGGGTGCCCTTGGCCTTGGTATACAGGTCGGTCACGCCATAGGTGCGGTCCGCGCGGGCCTGGCCACCCCAGAACAGCAGACGCAGGATGTCGGACTGGGCGAAGCTGGGCGAAATGCCGGCAGCGCCAGCAGCGAGCAGCGCGGAGCTGCCCATCAGGAATTGGCGGCGATCGATACGAATTGTCATCAGGTTTTTCCTCCCATGAACTGTGGTCGTTCCGGCATCTGGAACGCATATAACCCAGCGGCCTCCCGCCGCTAAATCACTAACCGGTTACATATTGCTGCAACCCAACATCGCTGTCGGTCGCGGGCACTCGCGAGTTGCGCGAACATCGCGATCCGCAAACCTCACAAATAACCGGCTGGTTACGACATAGCACACTGATTTGACGGGGCGCAATCGGCTTGTATGGAAGATTTGGCGAACCGTTAATCAGCGCTGACCAGATCGGATCTGGTGGTAGATAATCCCTTGAACTGGTTTGTCTTTATCAGCGCCAGATCAAGCAGTGACCGGGCCCCTCCTGTATCGCCCTGAACGGGGATCTCGTTGTGTCGTTGCGCCAAGTCTGACGCAGTCTGGACCAAAAGAAAAATACGAAATACCCTCTCTACTATAGAGATTTTCTATGGAGGTGGCGGTATGGACAAATTGCTGATGCAGTTTCTGGCGGTGGCGGAGGCCGGCACCATCAGCGGGGCGGCAACGGCCCTGTTTATCACCCAGCCGACACTGACTTTCAACATGCGCAAGCTCGAGGAATCGATGGGCGTCGCCCTGCTGCAGCGCTCCTCCCGGGGGGTGCGGCTGACGGCCTATGGGGAGACGCTCTACGAAAGCGCCCGGCTGATGCAGCGGCTGCACCACAATATGCTCAATGCCATTGCCGACCAGCGGCAGCGCAGCGAGCGCGGTCTCAGTATCGGCTCGGGCTATTCGTGGTGGACCATGTTTCTCAAGGACATGGTGGTGGACTATCAGCGCCAGTTTCCCAATGCACCGGTGCAGGTGAGCCTGGGCAACCAGCTGCGCTGCATGGACCAGATGATATCGGGCGACATCTCAATGTTCCTGGCCCATGAAATCGAAGGGCTGAGTCCGGGGATCGGGGCCGAGTTCGTACCCCTGAGCACGGTCTATCACGGCTATTTCGTTCGCCAGGGTCATCGGCTGGCGACCGGCGCGCATAGCGCGGTTGACATCGACAGCTATCCGCAGGTTTCCAGTTCGCCGCCCGAGAGCCGTCACCAGCGCTATTTCGACACC
>CAXBKI010000650.1:0-1910 GCA_963975955.1 uncultured Devosia sp. | reverse complement strand
CCCCCTTCTCCCCTTGAGGGAGAAGGTGCCCGAAGGGCGGATGAGGGGTCTCTTTCTTGGGAGGAAAGAACACCATGACCGATACCATCATCGACCCATCCGTCGTCGAAGCCGAAAATGCCCGCCACGAGGCCGATCTGCGGGCCGACTATGAGAGCCTGGGCGAGCGCCTCGATCGTCGCGGCATTGCCATCGACGCCATCAAGGCCAAGGTTGCCGGCTTCAATGTCGCCGTTCCTTCCTGGGGCGTGGGCACGGGCGGCACCCGCTTTGCCCGCTTCCCCGGTCTGGGCGAGCCGCGCGACATCTTCGACAAGATCGAGGATTGCGCCGTCATCGCCCAGCTGACGCAGGCCACCAATACCGTCTCGCTGCATATCCCCTGGGACAAGGCCGACGCCAACCGCCTCAAGCAGGCCGCCTCGCGCTTCGGGCTGGGCTTTGACGCGATGAACTCCAACACCTTCTCGGACGCCCGGGGCCAATTGCAGAGCTACAAGTTCGGCTCGCTCAGCCATGCCGACAAGGGCACGCGCAACCAGGCCATCGAACACAATCTGGAATGCATCGAGATCGGCAGGACGCTGGGCTCGAAAGCCCTCACCGTCTGGATCGGCGACGGCTCCAATTTCCCCGGCCAGGTCAACTTCGCCGACCAGTTCGGCTATTACCTGGACTCGATGAAGCAGGTTTATGCCGCCCTGCCCGATGACTGGCGTCTTTATACCGAACACAAGATGTATGAGCCGGCCTTCTATTCGACGGTGGTGCAGGATTGGGGCACCAATTACATCATCGCCAGGGAACTGGGCGACAAGGCCTATTGCCTGGTCGATCTCGGCCACCATGCGCCCAACGTCAATATCGAGATGATCGTCTCCCGCCTTGCCCAGTTCGGCAAGCTGGGCGGTTTCCACTTCAACGATTCCAAGTATGGCGACGACGATCTCGACGCCGGCGCGATCGACCCCTATCGCCTGTTCCTGGTGTTCAACGAATTGGTCGATATCGAAGCCAGGGACGCCGGTTTCCATCCCGCCCACATGCTGGACCAGAGCCACAATGTCACCGACCCGATCGAGTCGCTGATGCTGTCGGCCTCCGACGTGCAGCGCGCCTATGCCCAGGCGCTGCTGGTCGATCGCCTCGGTCTTGCGGCAGCGCAGCAGGGTAATGACGCGCTGGCGGCCACGCAGGCGCTGCGCCTGGCCTATCGCACCGATGTCGAGCCGATCCTGGCCATGGCCCGCTTTGAACAGGGCGGCGCGATTGACCTCCTGGGTACCTATCGCGCGGCCGGTTACCGCCAAAAGGTCGCCGAAGTGCGCCCCGCCGTCGAAGGCGGCTCGGGCGGTATCGTCTAGAGTTTCCAGCGCTCCTCCCAGCGACGGAAAAAGGCCCGGTGAGCGATCACCGGGCCTCTTTTGTCTTCGCGCCGACGCCGCAGTCGTCACCCTTCTCCCCTTGAGGGAGAAGGTGCCCGAAGGGCGGATGAGGGGTCCTGCGTCCTCCACTGCATCGAGGCAAGGGCCAGCGCAGCACCCCTCACCCGGGTCATTCTGCTGAACGCAGAACGACCCACCCTCTCCCTCAAGGGGAGAGGGTAAGAGCCCCTACTTCATCGTGGGCATCTGGAACTCCGCCCCGTCCTTGATGCCGCTGGGCCAGCGGGCGGTGACGGTCTTGGTCCTGGTCCAGAACTTGATCGCGTCGGTGCCATGCTGGTTGAGGTCGCCGAAGGCGCTGGCCTTCCAGCCGCCAAAGCTGTGATAGGCCAGCGGCACCGGCACCGGCACGTTGATGCCCACCATGCCGACATTGACCCGGGCGGCGAAATCGCGCGCCGCGTCGCCGTCGCGGGTAAAGATCGCCGTGCCATTGCCATAGGGATTGTCCATGGTCAGCTTGAG
>CAXBKI010000649.1:0-1922 GCA_963975955.1 uncultured Devosia sp. | reverse complement strand
AGCGTGTGGGCGGGCACCGTGGTGGTGCCGGGCGTGGCGACCATGGCGGGCACCGATTCGGTGACCTCGATATCGAGGTCGGTGGCGCGCAGCTCGACCTTGTCATCGCCGGCCTTGAACAGCACGTTGGCCAGGATGGGGTAAGTGTTGCGGCGCTCCACGACCCGGTGCACATGGCTCAGCGACTTGAGCAGATGATTGCGTTCGAGCGTGACTTTCATGCGGCAACTTCCCTAGAGCGTCTTGAGGAAAAGTGGCATCACTTTCCGGCTCGAAGGCGCGACTGATCCAAACCTACGCGGCTGCGCCAAGGCAGCAAAACACCCGGCAAGCCGGGCTGAGGACATTTACAATTTGGTGACCAAAACGCAAGGGCAGCAAGCACTTTGCCACCAGCTATCGAGGCGGGCTGCGCCGGGCGGCAAACCCGGCTAGGCTGGGCCGGCAATTGAGAGGAGAACAGGATGGCCCAGAGTTTTACCAGGGGCGGCGTCGCGGTGATCACCGGGGGCGCCAGCGGCATTGGCCGGGCAGCCGCGCAGCGCGCCGCCGCCGCGGGCATGCAGATCGCGCTGGTGGATGTGAACGCGGGCAAGCTGGAGCAGACCGCGGCGGCGCTGGGCCGGATGACCGGCGCCGACAATGTGATGACCAGCGCGGCCGACGTCGCCGATTTTGCCGCCATGCAGGCGCTGGCCCAGGCAGTGCAGGAGCGGTTCGGCAGCCCGAGCCTGCTGATGAACAATGCCGCCGCCTTCGTCTCGGGCGGGGCGGGCGGCATTCTCGACGCCAATGAAAACTGGCAGCGCGTGTTCGCGGTCAACGTGCTGGGGCCGGTCAATGGCGTACAGGCCTTTTTGCCGGGCATGCTGGCGGCGGGAAAACCTGCCGTCATCATCAATACCGGCTCCAAGCAGGGGCTGACCAATCCACCGGGCAATCCGGCCTACAACACCTCCAAGGCGGCGGTGAATGCCTATACGCAGAACCTGGCGCGCGATCTGCGCGAACGCGACAACTGCGCCATCAGCGCGCATCTGCTGATCCCGGGCTGGACCACGACAGGCGAGGCCGAACACCGCCCCGGCGCCTGGCTGCCCGAACAGGTTATCGAGCATATGGAAGCCGGTATCGCCGCCGACGACTTCTTCATCCTCTGCCCGGACGACGACACGCCCAACGCCACCGACCACAAGCGCATCCTGTGGAACGCCATGGACATCATCGAAAACCGCCCGGCCCTCTCGCGCTGGCACAAGGACTACAAGGACGCTTTTGCCGAATTCATGGCAAGGGATCTGCCGCCCATGGGCTGACGCGCCTCCGCTGGCGGGCCTGCAGGGGCCGGTGCCCCAAGGCAGCCATCCGTCGTCCGGCGATGCCTGCCCTAAGCCGACGACGCTATGGGCGGGGCTTGTCCGCATCGAGCGCGGCGATGAGCGAGCGCACGAGGTCGGCATCACGGGCCGATGCGGGGTGATAGACCACCATGCCACGTTCGGGGCGCCCGTTGACGGCAAAGGCCGAAAACTCGAGCGCCAGCGGGCCGACCTGGTGATGGTCCAGGCGCTTGAGCCCTTCATGGCGGACATCGATCTGGTTGTCGCGCCATAGCCGGTCGAATTCCGGGCTGCTGCGCGACAGCTCCTCAACCAGCACCTTGCTTTCCTCGGTGGCGCCGGCACGCGCCACGTCGGCACGGAACGAGCCGACTACATAGCGCGCCACGTCCTCCCAATCGGCCTGCCGGGCCCGGACGCGCGAATTGCTGAACATCAGCCGAAGGATGTTGCGGTCCTGCCTTGCAAGCTGGCTGTAGTCGGTGAGCACGGCCGCCGCCGCCCGGTTCCAGGCGACCACGTCCCAGGTTGCCGTCTTGATGATGGCCGGACTGTCGACAAGCGCGTCGAGCACGCGCTGCA
>CAXBKI010000648.1:0-1925 GCA_963975955.1 uncultured Devosia sp. | reverse complement strand
AATGCCAAAGCAGAGATCGACCGCGTGCAGATTGGTTTCGCTGACCCGCCAGCGGCCATTGAGCGCGTAGAGCTTGTCGAATCGGTAGAGCAGGGCCGAGGCCGCACCCATCAGGGCATAGGTGCCGCCCAGCCAGACCGGCGCCCGGTCGGTGCCGATGGCCAGCAGAATCAGCAGCGTCATTACCGTGGCCGCCGCGGTGCGCAGGCCGATCTTGAAACGCGAGATCTCGCTGGGGCGGCGCCTGATGTCGCGCATGGTGCGCTCGGGGACCGGCGCGGCCGCGGCGACGGCGACATTGACCGCGGCCGGGCGGCCATTGCGGCCGCTGGCGATCTCGAAGGACAGCAGATCGCCGATGCGCGGGCGCAGCTGGCGGTCGACCAGCTTGGAGATGTGGACATAATAGTCATTGCCGGCAGCATCGCGGACGAAGCCATAGCCGCCCTTGTTGTTCCACTGCACCAGTTCACCAGATCGCGACATCATACCCCGCTCACGCCTGCCCGAGACTTAGCCGCTCAGCGTTAAGGAGGTCTAATCACCATTTGGCTTGATCGATCAATCCAGGCGGCGTTAAGCTCGGGCATTGCCAAATATGCCTTTGTTCCTGCCATGTCAGAATCTGCCAAACGTTTTGTGCTCAGTCAGCTCGAACGGACGGGGGTTGTCCCCAACGGGCCTGCGACAACCGATCCGGTAATCCATAACGAGGCGCTGTGGTCGCGCATATTGCGCGACGGCACGCTGGGGCTGGGTGAAAGCTATATGGATGGCTGGTGGGACGTACCCAGCCTGGACGGCATGCTGTACCGCCTGATCCAGGCCGATGTGCAAAAGGCCTTCCCCCGGGACCTGGCCGTGATGTGGAGCCTGGCCCGGGGCAGGCTGCTCAACCTGCAGCGGCTGCGGGTCACCGAGGTGGCCGAAAAGCACTACGACATCGGCAATGATCTCTACGCGGCCATGCTGGACAAGCGCATGATCTACTCGTGCGGCTACTGGCAGGACGCCGATACGCTCGACGCCGCCCAGGAGGCCAAGCTCGACCTGATCTGCCGCAAGGTCGGGCTGCAGCCGGGCATGCGCATTCTCGATATCGGCTCGGGCTGGGGCGGGTTCCTGCAGTTTGCCGCCGAACGCTATGGCGTTTCGGGGGTGGGGGTCACCGTCTCGAAGGAACAGGCGGCCCTGGCCAATGCCCGCACCGCGCATCTGCCGGTCGAGACCAGGCTGCTCGACTACCAGGCGCTGGACGGCCAGTTCGACCGGATCATCTCGATCGGCATGTTCGAGCATGTCGGCTACAAGAATTACCGCCGCTATTTCGAGAAGGCAGCCAGCCTGCTGGCCCCCGATGGCCTGATGCTGCTGCACACGATTGGCGGGCACAGCAGCGAGGTGCATGGCGATCCATGGAGCGAAAAATACATTTTTCCCAATGGCATGCTGCCCTCGGTCGCCCAGATCGGCCGCGCCATTGAGGGCCTGTTCGTGATGGAGGACTGGCACAATTTCGGCGCCGATTACGACACCACGCTGATGGCCTGGCTGGCGCGTTTCGAGGCGGCCTGGCCGACTTTGTCGGCGCGCTACGATCAGCGCTTCTACCGGATGTGGCGCTATTATCTGAGCGTGTTCGCCGCCTCGTTCCGGGCGCGCCAGATCAGCCTGTGGCAGGTGGTGCTGTCGCCGCGCGGGGTGCCCGGCGGCTATCGCAGCATACGCTGAGCGCGATTCACGTGAAACACTTATGCACAGACTTGTGCACAGCCGGCCCGGCTCAGACCTGCTGACGCTGCAGCGGCAGGCGGATGGGCGCGGCAAAGCCGGCGGCCAGATCATCCCAGAACCGGTCATGCAGGGGCAGGGGAAACAGCAGCGGGCCGGGCAGGGGATCACCGGGCCCCAGCCAGAGCGCGGCC
>CAXBKI010000647.1:0-1932 GCA_963975955.1 uncultured Devosia sp. | reverse complement strand
GGCTCGGCTTCAAGCTGGACATGAACCTGCTCGACCAATTGGGCCAAAGGGTGCCGCTGCTGGTGGACCTGCAGCCATCCGGGCAACATTATATGGCCGAATTTCACGAGGCCGGCGGGGTGCCGGCGCTGCTCAAGGCGGTCGCCCAGGAACTCGACCAGACGGCGCCCACGGTCTATGGCGGCACGATTGGCGATGTCGTGGCGGCGGTGAGCGATGAGCCGGGGCAGACCGTGATCCGCGCCATGACCGATCCGCTCAAGCCGATCGGCACGCTGGCCGTGCTGCATGGCAATCTGGCCCCGCGCGGGGCGGTGATCAAGCAATCGGCGGCGTCCAGGCAATTGATGGTCCATACCGGTCGGGCGGTGGTGTTCGACAGTGTGGAGGACATGACGATCCGCATCGACAGCGATGCGCTCGACGTGACGGCAGAGGACATATTGGTGTTGCGCAATGCGGGACCCAAAGGGGCGCCCGGCATGCCCGAGGCCGGCTATCTGCCCATCCCGCGCAAGCTGGCGCGCCAGGGCGTCAAGGACATGGTGCGCATCTCCGATGCCCGGATGAGCGGCACGGCCTTTGGCACGGTCGTGCTGCACATTTCGCCGGAAGCGGCAGATGGGGGGCCGCTGGCGATCATCCAGACCGGCGACACCATCACGCTCGATGTCACTGCGCGGCGCATCGACCTGAACATCGACGCCGACGAATTCGCGCGCCGCATGGCGGCCCTGCCGCCCGCCGCAGCAGGCCCGGCTCGCGGCTATGGCCAGCTCTATCATGACCATGTGATGCAGGCCGACGAGGGCGCCGATTTCGATTTCATGCAGGCGCCGCAATGAGCGCAGTTGAGGCGCGACCCGCCGGCCCGGCAGCCGGCGCAAAGGCTGCCCGCGGGGACGGTGGACACGCATTTTCATGTCTTCAAGCCCGGCGCGCCGCTGACTTCGCCGCGCAGCTATACGCCGCAGGTGCTGACCCTGGCCGACTGGCAAGAGCTGGGTGCGCTGCTGGGTATCGATCGCGGCGTGCTGGTGCAGCCAAGTGTCTACGGGTTCGACAATTCCGTGCTGCTCGAGGCGCTGGCCGTCGATCCCGATCGCCTGCGCGGCATCGTCGTGCTGCCGCCCGATACACCCTTGGCCGAACTGCAGCGCCTCGACGCCCTGGGCGTCCGTGGCGTGCGCATCAATACCCGCAACAAGGGCGGCCTGCCGCTGGAGGCTGTTGCCGATTTCGCCGCAGCGCTGCGGGCGCTGGACTGGACACTGCAATTTCAGGTCAATCCCGAACACCTGCCGGCCATCACCAAGCTGGTGCCCGAGCTGGGCTGCCGGGTGGTTCTCGACCATCTCGGGTTCATTGCACCGGATGGACCGCAAACCCCGGGCCAGCTCGACAATCTGCGACGGCTGCTCGATACCGGCCATGCCTATGTCAAACTGTCGGCGCCCTATCGCCTGAGCCAGAATCGCGACCCGGCCGGATTTGCCGGGATTGCCGGCAGCCTGGTGCAGAGTCATCCTGACCGCCTGCTGTGGGGCAGCGACTGGCCCCACACCGAGCTATGGGCGGACATGCCCGATGATATCGATCTTGTCGAAGACGCGCTGGGCTGGCTGAACAATGATGCCATCGCCCGGACCGTTTTCGTCGACACGCCCCGTTCACTGTTTTTCTAGCTTGGAGATTACCATGGCCGTTCTTACCGAAGAGGCAAAAGGCGTCTACGTCATCGCCGTCACGCCCTTCAGCGAGCAGGGTGCACTTGACCTCGAGAGCATCGATTCCATGGTCGATTTCTATGAGGGCGCCGGCGTGACCGGCATTACCGTACTGGGCCAGCTGGGCGAGGCGCCCAAGCTGACTGCCGCGGAATCCGCCCAGGTGGTGGCGCGCGTGCTCAAGCGGGTCGGCGGGCGGTTGCCC
>CAXBKI010000646.1:0-1933 GCA_963975955.1 uncultured Devosia sp. | reverse complement strand
CACGCAGATCGAGATCATCGAGGCGCTGGGCGGGTCGGTGCCGGTCTTTGCCCACCACAACCTGCTGACCGACGCTCAGGGACAGGGCTTTTCCAAGCGCCTGGGATCGCAGTCCATCGCCGATTTCCGGGCCGAAGGCTACGAGCCCCTGGCCCTCGCCATCATGGCTGCGATCACCGGCACCAGCCTGCCTGTTGAAGCCTATGCCTCACTCGACGAGATCGCCGATCGCCTCGACTTCTCCATGATCTCCCATGGTCCGGCTCGTTTCGATCCCGTGGAACTGGACAATCTCAATGCCCGCCTGCTGCATGCCATGAGCTATGAGCAGGCGCTGCCCCGGCTGACCAGCCTTGGCCTTGAAGGCGAGGCCATCTGGCTGGCGCTGCGCGACAATCTGGGCAAGTTCGGCGACATCGCGGATCTGGCCAGGCTGATCACCGGCCCGGTTGAGCCCGTCATCGCCGATGAGGATCGCGAGTTTCTTGCCCTCGCCAAGGCGCTGCTGCCGCCCGATCCCTGGACCATTGATACCTGGGGCGAGTGGACCGGGGCGCTCAAGACCGCCACCGGCCGCAAGGGCAAGGCGCTGTTTCTGCCGCTGCGCCTGGCTCTGACCGGGCGCCACGACGGGCCTGAGCTTAAGTCCCTGCTTCCACTGGTTGGGCGTACGGCGTGTCTGGACCGACTACCCTGACCACCTTGTCGCCGAACTGCACCAGCCGCAGCTTGGTTTCCATTGCCGTCTGATTGACCGGCCGCGTCACGGGCGTTTCGCCCGGCCCTGCCGGCCGCGGACGGGGCAGGGGAACATTGAGCAGGGTTGCGGCCTGCACGGGCGCCACCGCGGCTGCCATGACCGGGACGGCACCACGCGGATCGCGCAGCGGCATGGGAAAACTCTCCCCGCCCACCTCAATCATCGCCCGGCTGCTGCCATCGGCGCGTTCGGCCATGCTGATCGTGCCGTCCGATTGCGGCGCGACCTTGCAGCTGGCGCTCGGGCTGGTGTCGAGGCTGTTGCGATAGGCGAATGCGGTCGGCAGTGCGGTATAGGGTTCACCGAACTGGCTGCGCATCTGTTCGGGCTCCTGCCCGGGATTGTCGTAGAAATATAGCGCCACCGGCGTTGTCGGGCAGCTCGCCTGGCACATGCCTGCATCATTGCTCACATAGTCGGGCAGGGTGGCGTAGCTGATGGGCCAGAAATAGCCGTCGCTCAGCCGCACACATACCGTTCGCACGGTCTGGTAGCCCTGATAGCCCCAGTAATCGCCGCCATCGACCATCTCGCCGTCGGAAAAATCGCCTTCCGAAGTGGTACCGAAAATGCGGTCGAACAGGTTCTGGCGCTCGTTGGTGAAGGTGGCGCTGGAACCGCGACCGGTGCCGCAGCTGAAGCGCGCCATTTCCTGCAGGATTGCCTCGCGCTGGCCGGCAACGGCATTGGCCGTCTCGACCTGCTGGCCGATCTGGGCCGCCACTTCGCGCAGCCGCAGCACCTCGCGGCCGATCTGCCGGCACTCCTGGGTCAGTTGCCGGCCTGCCTTGGCGGCGTCGTTGCACCCGTCGCGCACATAGCGGCTTTCCATGTTCTGGACATCGCGCTTGGCCTGCCGCGCGGCCTGCGAATTGCCGCCCATCTGGCGGAAGTCGCCATTGCGGTCGAATTGCTGCAAGGCTGACTCCAGCCGCGCGCACTGCGATGATTGCGCATAGGCGATGTTGACGTCCATCAAGACGCAGAGCGACGCCAGTGCCAGGAGAACGAAGGCGCGCGCGCCATGATAGCTAAAAAAGGCCATTGATTTCCATTGACGTCATGCGTGCCGCAACCGGGCCTTAAGACAACGCTAGGACCCGAGGCAACAGTATAGTGATCGCGCGCACCGTGGTAGCGTTGCGCGGACACACCAGCCAGAGAATGCGTCTC
>CAXBKI010000645.1:0-1944 GCA_963975955.1 uncultured Devosia sp. | reverse complement strand
CCCCTTCCCCGCCATACCAGTTCATCAACTGGGCGCCGCGGCGTTCCTCCTCGGCCGCGAGCGGCTTGAGGATCTTGAGCACGGCGAAGTTGCGACCGTTCTGCTCGACCTTGAAGATCGCGCTGTTGGCACTGTCTGCCAGCGGCGTCGACTTGGTCAGGGACCAGCGGATCAAGGCACGACTGAGCGCGGTTTCGATGGGCGATTGATTCATCATGGTGCCATTAGAGCAGAAGCGCGCGCAGGATTCGACAGGGACGCGATGATCGCCACAAGAGTTGATGGATCGTGACCAAGTGGCGCTGCCGATCGATGGCTTTTGACACAAAAGCAAGCATAGTGCGCGAAACCGGACCGATCGCAAGGATTGTTAAGCGGTAGCGCGCGCATGATGGGTGCATGCACAGGGCAGGATCCAGGGAGGGATCTTCTATGACGCATCATGGTCTTGACGACCCGCACTCACATGGGGAACTGCACGACACCATCAGCCGGCGCGAGCAACCCGGCCTGCTGCGGCAAGCCGGCAACGGCCTGGGCGGCCTGCTGGTCCTGCTGCTGACGGGCCTGGTGCTGATCGTGGCGGTGCTCTGGAAATCGCCATAGCGCCTGGTGCAGCGGCGATTGGCGCCGCCGCCTTTCCAAAGTCCAGCGCAGATTACCGAGCCCGTTCCCCCTCCCCCGACTGGTGAGCGCGGACGCAGGCGATGAAGGAAGCCCGGCGCTCCATCAGCGGGCCGGCTGGCCCTTAGCTGATGCGGTAAGCGTCCTTGGCGGCCTGATAGCTCAGATGCCTGGCGATATCGGAGGCGGTTGTCCGCGAGAGACGGTTCTCGCCGACCCAGCGACCGAGGAAGCCGCAGACTTCACGGCGCCAGACATCGTGACGTGCCGGAATGGAGAGCAGCGCGCGCGTGTCATCGTTGAAGCCAGCCAGATTATAGAAGCCTGCGCTTTCCACGACCTGATCGAGATAGCGCCGAATGCCCTGCGGGCTATCGTGGAACCACCAGGGCGGGCCAATCATCAGGCTGGGCCAGAAACCAGCCATGGGCGCCAGTTCGCGGGCATAGGTGGTTTCATCGAGCACGAACATTATCAGCCGCAGATTGGGCTCATTGCCGCAGCGCGACAGCAGGGCAGACAGGCCACCGACATAGTCGGTCGGGCCGGGAATGTCGCCGCCCAGATCGGTGCCGCGCTCGGCCAGCAAATGCGGGTCGGTATTGCGACGGGCACCGGCGTGCAGTTGCATGACCATGCCGTCCTCGACGGCCAGCAGCGCCATTTCGGTCATCATCTGGCCACGGAACAGTTCGGAATCCTGCGCCGAATGATTGCCTGACAGCACGCTGTCGAGCAGCGCCTGCTTTTCCACCAGTGGCAGATCGGCCGTGAAGGCGGATGGCACGCCATGGTCGGTGGCGACGGCACCGTGATCGCGGAAATAGGCGCGACGATTGCGATGCGCGTTGATCAGCCCGGCCCAGGTGCTGATATCCTCGCCGGCCAGTTCGCCGAACTTGTGCAGGCGCTCGGCAATGCCCGGGCGGTCTGGATTGGTGACATCATCGGGACGATAGGTGGTGCGGACGCGGCCGATATAGCCGTCGGCCTTCATCTTCTGATGATGCGGCAGGGTATCGAGAGCAAATTCGGTAGTGGCGATGACTTCGACATTGGCGCTGTCGAGAACCGCGCGCGGCAACAGAGCGGGTGTGGCCAGGGCAGCATCGATCCGGTCATAGATCGCGTCTGCCGTTGCCGCGGAAAGTTCCTCGTCAATGCCAAAGGCCGCCTTGAGGGAGTGATCCACCCAGGTCTTGGACGGGGTGCCGGCGAACAGATAGTAGTTGGCGGCGAACACCCTCCAGGCGTCGCGTCCCTTGACAACAGGCTTGCCATCCTTGCGGGGCACACCCAGATCGTCATAGCTCAGGCCGC
>CAXBKI010000644.1:0-1949 GCA_963975955.1 uncultured Devosia sp. | reverse complement strand
CCCTCAGGCGCCGACCAGCCCCGTCAGCCGCTGCTTGAGGCGGCCCAGCCGGCCGATATTGACGCCGCTGTCATAGTCGTCGCCAACCTTGGTGTAGGGCTTGGAGATCAGCAGGTAATCCTGGCCGAAAATGTGCTGCTCGAGCAGGCAGACTTCCTTGTAGCCGTAGCGGCGCAGCAGCATGATCGCCACTTCGTTCTCGGGTCGGACGAAGGTATAGGCCTTGTGGAAGCGCGTATTGTCCCAGTGCTGGTCAAAGGCGCGCATGCCGAACATGCCCAGCTTGGTCTGGCGGTGCGAGGGGAAGACCCAGCTCCAGTAGCGGAACAGCGAACCAGTCTCGGGGCCCGAGATCATGGCGCCGCCGGGAACGCCGTCTGCGCACATGATCATGATGTGCCAGGGGTCGATCGCCATCAGATTGCGCAGGAAGGTCTTGTTGAGGCGCGCCGATTCGTGCGCCTTGAAGCGATCATTGTAGTAGGGCGATGTGGCGATGACATCGATCAGCTCACTGTGAATAAGATCAATATCGGCAGCCGTTGCGGCGCGGATCGTCATTTCAGCCATGGCGCAGTTTCCCACTGTGAGAGCCCGATAATAGCAAGAATGACCGGCAATCCGAAGGTGTGTTGGTGCGAGCAGTTAATGGGCTGCATCTGCGCCGGCGGGTGAACTTAGCTATTTAGTCGTAGCGTCAAGGCCTTGCCCCCTGCGAGGCGGGTCACTAGAACGAGTGTGGGAGAGAATAGGGAGGATACCATGAGCGAGCAGCTCGTATTCAAGCCAAGTGCGGCTGCGATCGCACGCACCCACACCAGCGAAGCGCAGTACAATGAAATGTATGCGCGCTCGCTCAGCGATCCGGATGGATTCTGGGGTGAACAGGCCAAGCGTCTCGACTGGGTGAAGTTTCCCACCAAGGTCAAGAACACCACCTTTGCCTATCCCGACGTCTCGATCAAATGGTTCGAAGACGGTGTGCTCAATGTTGCGGCCAATTGCATTGACCGTCATCTGGCAGAGCATGGCGACGACATCGCGATCATCTGGGAACCCGATGATCCGAACGCGCCTGCCGAACATATCAGCTATCGCACGCTGCATGAAAAAGTCTGCCGCTGCGCCAATGTCCTCAAGTCGCTGGGCGTCCGCAAGGGCGATCGCGTCACCATCTATCTGCCCATGATTCCGCAGGCAGCCTATGCCATGCTGGCCTGTGCCCGCATTGGCGCCGTCCATTCGGTGGTGTTTGGCGGCTTCTCGCCCGATGCGCTGGCCGGTCGCATCAATGACTGCGACTCCGCAGTAGTGATCACCGCTGACGAAGGCCGTCGTGGCGGCAAGACCGTGCCGCTCAAGGCCAATGTCGACAAGGCCCTCGAAGACTGCCCTGGCGTCTCCAAGGTGCTGGTGGTGCACAATACCGGCGCAGACGTCGCCATGAAGGGCAGTCGCGACGTGTGGTGGCATGAAGCCGCTGCGGGCGTCGAGCCGTTCAACGATCCCGAGCCGATGAATGCGGAAGATCCGCTGTTCATCCTTTACACCTCCGGCTCCACCGGCAAGCCCAAGGGCGTGCTGCACACCACGGGCGGCTATCTGCTCTATACCGCGCTCACCCATGAGCGCAGTTTTGACTACAAGCGCGGCGAGATCTTCTGGTGCACGGCCGATGTGGGCTGGGTCACCGGGCACAGCTATATCATCTACGGCCCGCTGGCCAATGGCGCCACCACGGTGATGTTCGAGGGTATTCCCAGCTATCCCGACGCCAGCCGCTTCTGGCAGGTGGTTGAGAAGCACAAGGTCAATATCTTCCACACGGCGCCCACTGCCATTCGCGCCTTGATGGGGGCAGGCAACCAGTTCGTCGAAAAGCACGACATGCCCAGCCTGCGGCTGCTCGGCACGGTGGGCGAGCCGATCAATCCGGAAGCCTGGCTGTG
>CAXBKI010000643.1:0-1954 GCA_963975955.1 uncultured Devosia sp. | reverse complement strand
CCGCCCCGGCCCGGCCAGCAGCGTGTCGATTGCCCCCATCACCAGGGTGGGCAGGTCGCGCTGCCGCATGTCGGCGGTCACCACCGTTTCGGGGGTGAAGGGATCGGCCAGCTCGATCAGCTGGCTCTGCCCCTCATGGCGATAGACGATCGCATAGGCCCCTGCCGAGGTCAGCAGCCGGTCGGTCAGGCTGCGCGGCAGCGCCATGACGTCGGGCACCGCATCCAGCACGCGCGCGCCCACCACACCCACCCGCAGGCGATTGTCGAGCCAGTTGGCGCGGAAATTGGCAAGCGAGGGCAGATAGACCACGATTTCGACCAGAAGAATCACCGCGATGATCGTGGCGATGAGCTTGATCGAGAGGCCGGAAAACCGGCTGGGCAGGGCGCTGCTTCTGGCTGTCATTGCGCTGTACTATAGGCCAACATGGATACCGCGTAAGCCCCCGCTGCGCTGGATTTCAGCGCCATGGACGCGCAATGGCGGCCCATCGCCGGGCCCAGGGCGAGGGCCGCTGCTGGCCGATAAATTGCTCGGCCAGATCGTGCAGCGCCGCCGCCGCGCTGGCCGGCGGCAGCAGCAGTCCGGCCAGGTCGGCGACCCCCATGCCGCGCTCGATCGCCATGGCGAGCATGCCGACCGTCTCGCCCGCGCCGGCGCCCAGCACCGCGCCGCCCGCAATGGCGCCATTGCCCGCCACCACCAGTTTGGCACTTCCCTGCAGATTGCCCGTGGCCTGCGCCGCCTCGGTCTCGCTGGCATTGGCGCGCAGCACCACCTGGCCGGGGCGCAGCGGGCCGTCGGCATCGCTCAGCCCGATCTGGGCCAGCGGCGGCGTGGTGCTGACCATGCGCACCAGCTGCTGCGGCTCGATCCGGCCTCCCGCCTGGCCGCTGGCGTGCTGCAGTACGATGGCGGCCTGGCGCAGCGCGGTTTGCCGGTCATACACCCCGGCCGCCCCGCCAATGGCCACGACATGGCGGTTGGAGGTACGCCCCTGCAGATTGACCAGCAGGTGGTCGGGGCGCAGGGGATCGCGCTTGAGCCGCGCCGCGCCGAGCAGGCCCGGGTCCAGTTCGGGCACGCGGCCGGAGGCCACCAGGACATGGGAGACATCCAGCGTCGCCAGGCTGCCGTCGGCATGGGCAAGGGCAATGCCCGTGCCTTGCGCCCGCGGCAGGATGGCGGTGACTTGCGCGCCCTCCAGGATTGCCACACCCTCTTCGCGCAGGGCGCGCAGCAGGATGGCGACCAGCTCGGCATCAAAGCCGGGCAGCACCGGCCCATGCGGCACCAGGGTGACGCCGGCCCCCAGGCGCGCATAGGCCTGCGCCAGCTCAAACGCCGGCGCGCTGCCGCCGATCACCACCAGATGGCTGAGCTTGCGCACATTGTCCAGAATGCTGTCGGGGGTGAAATAGGCAATCTGGTCGAGGCCCGGCAGCGCCGGCACCTCGGCCCGGCTGCCGGTGGCGAGCACGAACTGGCCGGCCCGCACCGTCTCGGCGCCCACCTTCAGCGTCCGCGGATCGGTGAAGGTCGCGGCCTCGCTCAGCACGGTCACCCCCAATGCGGCGAGGCGATCGGCAGCGCTGGCTGGCGCCGCGGCATCGGCGATCGCGGCGGCCCGCTCGCCGATCAGGCGAAAATTGGGTTTGGGGTCGGCCCTGGTCAGGCCCAGTTCGCCGGCGTTGCGCATCGCCTGGGCACGGTCGGCGCTCGCCAAAAGGCATGCGCGCTGCAGTTCGGCCCGCGCGCTCTCTCCGGGCACATCGCCGGGGCGCTGGACCAGCACCACGCTGAGCATCCGCGCCCGCGCCTTGAGCGCCATGGCGGTGCCGAGCGCACCGGCCCCTATGATGCACAGATCGGTTTTGAGGATTTCCGCCATGACCGCCAACGGCACGAAGTGCTATATGCAGGACTTATGGGATGATCCGCCCGCGAAACA
>CAXBKI010000642.1:0-1961 GCA_963975955.1 uncultured Devosia sp. | reverse complement strand
CGAACAGGTGCGCGATGCCGATGCAGCCCGGCGCGAGGGCATCGCACTCCATGCGCTGCTGCAGCACCTGGGCAAGCTCGACCCCGCCATCTGGCCCGAGATCGCCGACAAGGCCCTGGTCGCGCTGCTGCCTGATTCGCCCGCCGATCATCCCCGCCTGGCTGCCAAGGCGATTTCCATATTGCACCGTCCCGAACTGTCACGGATCTTTGGTCCGTCCAGCCGGGCCGAAGTGCCCTTCCTGCTTGACGCCAGGCGCGATGGACAGGCCGTCCGGCTGAGTGGCCGCATCGACCGACTTGTCATTGACGAGCACGGGGTAATGGTGATCGACTACAAGTCCGATGCGGTGGTGCCTGGGGGGCCGGGCGCCGTGCCGGGGAACTATGTTACGCAGCTCGGATTATATGCGTTGGTTGCAAGTCAGCTCTTCCCTGGACGGACCATCCATGCGGCAATCCTATGGACAACACTGGAATCGTTGATGAAACTGCCCTCGGACGCTCTTGCGGCGGGCACTGAAGGCTTCACCTTGCAGTGATCTGCGTTGTACCCATGCTGGACTCTCACCAGCTTTGAGCGCACACAGACCGCCGCTTAGAACAAAAGGCAAAATCCTATGACTACTCATGTTTCCGATGCCAATTTTGGCGAGGAAGTCCTCAACTCCAAAGAGCCCGTCCTCGTGGATTTTTGGGCGGAGTGGTGCGGACCGTGCCGCGCTATTGCACCTGTCCTGGACGAGCTGTCGACTGAGCTGGCCGGCCGGGTCAAGATCGTCAAGCTCAATGTCGATGATAACCCGGGTACCGCCAGCAAGTATGGCGTGCGCTCTATCCCGACCATGATTCTCTTCAAGGGCGGCGAAGCTGCCGACATGAAGATCGGTGCAGGCACGCCAAAGGCCGGCCTGACCAAATGGCTTGAAGGTCACGCCGCCGCCTGATTTCGGCGCCGCGAATAGTTTCTGCACCGCTGGGCATGCCCGGCGGTGTTTTCGTTCGTGGGGCTTTAGGAGCAAGACTTTCCAAATTCCTCTCGCTACCAGATGTGGCGTGTCTTGCCGGAAGAGTGTACCAGCGCTAGGTTCGTCGCTCGGCGCAACTGGAGATAACAGCCATGGCTCTGAACGTTGACGACACCAATTTCGACCAAGAAGTGCTTGCTGCTGGGAGGCCCGTACTGGTCGATTTCTGGGCCGAGTGGTGTGCCCCGTGCCTCGCCATGGCCCCGGCCCTGCAGGAATTGTCGGTGACGCTGGCCGATAGCGTCAAGATCGTCAAACTCGATGTCGCCAGCAATCCCGCCATTACCAGCCGATACAATGTGCGCAACATGCCCACGCTGATGGTTTTCAAGAACGGCGAGCCGGTGGATATGAAAGTGGGCGCCGGCCAGTCGCGGGTACAACTCATCAAATGGCTGGAGTCGCACGCGGCCTGAGTTTGCATGGGCGGGCAGTTCTGCTAGGTCTGGCCAGCAAGAAAAAGACTCCAGGAAGCAAAGCCCATGGCGCCAATCGATCTCGCCGCCGCCCCGTTCCATCTCGATGACGCGGCAATGTCCTGGGTACATGCCACCCGGGACGAATTGAGCCCGCGCGACAAGCTGGCCCAGCTCTTTGTGCTCCTCGCTCGTGGCGCGCCCGAGCAGACCGCCGAGCTGGTCCGCAGCTTTCGCCCCGGCGGCATCACCCGCCTCTACTCGGCCGATCTGGAAGCCGAACTCGCCCTGACCCGTCAGCTTGATGTCTTGAGCCCCGTACCTCTGCTGGTCAGCGCAGATCTCGAGGGCAGCCGCATGAGCCTGCCCCTGGGTACCAGCGTGCCCAATCCGCTCGGCCTGGCCGCTGTCGATGATCTGGAAGCCACCACCGCCATCGCCACCCTGATGGCGCGCGAGGCCGCTGCGGTGGGGTTGAACTGGAGTTTCACCCCGGTCATCGACCTCAATATTGCCTG
>CAXBKI010000641.1:0-1985 GCA_963975955.1 uncultured Devosia sp. | reverse complement strand
CGTCCGGACTGGTGAGCATGAGGCTCACCGGTTCGCCGACCGGCAGATGCAGTTCATTGGCGCTGGCAAAGCTTCGACCACTTGCATCGGTATAGGTGATGCGCCACCACCACTGCTCGCCGCTGATGGCAATGCGGTGGGTGCCTTGCTGCAGGTCGGGGGCATGACCGGCCCGCAATATGCCCAGGCCGTAGACCAGCAGGGCCGTCAGGACGACAACGGGAAAAACGATGCCGGCGCCCTTGACGAAAACCTCCTGCGATAGTCGGTGACGCAGTCCTGGTCCGCCCAGAATGGCCAGAGCGGCGATCAACAGCACGCCGGCAAAGATAATGCCGCCGCCAGTGGTCATGACCCAGAACAGCAAATTGGTGCGCTCGGCCTCGGCGCCGCTGGGCGCCATGGCCGATTGCTGCGGGCTGCAACCGACCTGCAAGACCGCCACGGTCAGCAGGACTGGCGTACGCCACCTCATGGAGTATCCTCAACCAGTTGGCTGGCATAATAAGCGGCGGCCGCAGCGACTTCCGCGTCGGTCATGCGCTGGCCAATGACCGCCATGATGGCGCCATGAGCACTCGCCTCCCGCACGCCGGCGCGCCAGAGATCGAGCTGGGTCTCGATATAGAGCCGCGACAGGCCTTCCAATCGTGGGAACTGTGCCGCGCCGCTGTGGCAGGAAACGCAGGCCGGCAGATCGCCCGCGGCATCGCCCGTCTTGGCGAGAACGCGCCCCGCCCTCATCAGGGCGGGCGGGATGGGCTGCTCCGGCCCTTCGCGGACTGGTGGTAGGTTGGCATACCATTCCGCCTTCCCCGCGATGTCGGCGTCGGACAGGGCGTGGGCGATGGGCGCCATGATACCGCTGGGCCGTCGCCCGGCTCGATATTCCTCCAGGGCGCGGGCGAGATAGACCGCGTTCTGGCCGTTCAGAGATGGCACCCTGTCGCTGATGGGTGGCGTCGCCGCATCGCCATGACAGCGTGCACAATTGCCTGCGACCTGGCCACTGTCATCCTGTCGCGCCAGGGCGGGGATGGCGGCCGGTTCGGCGCGATTGAGGGCTTCGAGAAAGGCCACCACCGACCAGACTTCATCGCCGCGTTCGACTGCTGGCCAAGCGGGCATGCCGGTGTATTTCAGCCCGCTATGCACAATCCAGTACAGGGCGCCGGCGTCATAGTCGTCGGCCGCCTTGCGAAGATCGGGCGGGCGCGGCAGCATGTTCGCATAGACCGGGTTTTGCGCCTCGCCAGCATCACCATGGCAGCTGCTGCAGCCCAATTTGTAATGCTCGGCCCCCAGCGCGATCAGGCCGGGATCGCTGAGGTCTGGCACGGTGACGTCATCGGCGCGCGCCCGGATCGACTGGTCGCGCACCTGGGTCAGCAGCCAGGTGGTGATGCCCCAATGCTCACGATTGGCGCTGACGTTGTAATAGCCCGACCAGATCACGACCGAACCACCCACCATGCCCAGGGCCACCAGTACCAGCATGGCCAGACCAAAACGCTGCAAACGCGTGAGCAGATAGACCGGCCTTTCAGTCATGGGCCTGGCGCTCCATGCCGAGGAACCAATGAGCGGAAATGGCAATGCCGGCCGCGACATAGGTCAGCGGACAGGCAGTCAGCATGATGAGACCTGCCAATTGCTGGTCAGCCTGGCTCATCTCGTGATACGCACCCTGACCGGGCATGGCGAAGAGCAGGCGGGGCGCGAAAACGAGCAGCGCGCCGAGCAGGCAGAACAGCTTGGCGGTGATCAGCAACGCCAGCATGGCGCGCCAGCATGCGGCGCCGGTAATGGCGAGGATCGACCACCAGAACCAGGCAGCCGCGACGACCAGGGAAGCATGCATCATCACCATGATGGGCCAGTGCTGCATGGCCAGATCGAGAACGGGGGGAGCGTGCCAGCCCCATAGCAGTACCAGTTGGGTGATGGTGGCCGCCGGCCAGGCCGGCCGGGCAATCTGCGGCAGG
>CAXBKI010000640.1:0-2016 GCA_963975955.1 uncultured Devosia sp. | reverse complement strand
GGGCCGTGTCGGTGATGGCGGCCACGGCCGGCGCCGGAATAACCGTCCGTGCCACGTCTGCAACACCCAGGCCGGCGCGCATCAGGGTTTCGACGCTGCCACGGTGATCGGCGACGAAGCCGGCAAGGGCGCGAGCGCCATCGCCGCGACGTTGCGCGCGCTGGCCCATGATCATGGTGCCGGTCTCGATGCCCACCGGACAGCGCACCGAGCAGAGGTTGCAGGCGGCGCAGGTATCGAGCCCGGCATACTGGAAATCGTCGTCCAGACGCCTGAGCCGTTCGGGGTCCTCGCCGCTGGCCCGCAGCCGTTCGCGCTCGCGGGTGACGGCGATGCGCTGGCGCGGCGACAGGGTCATCTGGTGGCTGGGACAGGCCGGTTCGCAAAAACCGCATTCGATGCACATGTCGATCAGTTCATCGGCCAGCGGCAGCGATTTGAGGTGCTTGATGTGGATCTTGGGATCGGCGTTGAGCAGCACGCCGGGGTTGAGCAGCCCCTCGGGATCGAACAGGCTCTTGATGGCGGCCATCAGCCCATAGGCCTTGGCGCCCCATTCGGCCTCGACGAAGGCGGCGATGGCGCGACCGGTACCGTGTTCCGCCTTGAGCGAGCCCTTGTACTGGCCCGAGACCAGATCGCTGAGCGCCTTGGAAAAAACGTCAAATCGCGCGGCCGCGTCCGGCAGGGAAAAATCGTCGCTCATCTGGAAGTGCAGATTGCCGGCCAGGGCATGGCCGAAAATGATCGCGTCGTGATAGCCGTGCTCGTCGAGCAGGGCGCGCATGTCGATGACGAATTCGGCCAGCCGCTCGATGGGCGCGGCGACATCTTCGGTCAGCATGGCGGTGCCCTTTGGCCGGGCCGCCCCGCCGGAGGCGAAAAATCCCTTGCGGATGTCCCACAGCGCGTGGCTGCGGGCTTCGTCGGTGGAAAAATCAATATGGGTGGCGCCGTGGCGAGACAGCAGCGCGATCGCCTTGGCGACCTCGTCCTCGAGCGTTGCCGCGTCGGGCGCGGTGACGTCGATCAGCACGGCCGGGGAATTGTCGGTCAGCCAGGGCAGCAGCGGCGCCATGGGCGCCAGGTGTTCCACCGTCGCCAGGGCCCGGCGCTCGATATATTCGGCAGCGGTGACCCCGGTGGTCAGCTGGATGCCGCCATTGGCCATCTCGATAATGGCGCGGCCGGCCGATTGCGGATCGGGGAACGGCACCAGGGCCGTGGATTTGAAGGGGTGTTCGGGGACGGTATTGTAGGTCACCTCGGAGACGAAGCCGAGCGTACCCTCCGATCCCACCATCAGGTGGATCAGGATATCGAGTGGGTCGTGATAGTCGACCAGCGCATTGAGCGAATAGCCAACGGTGTTCTTGATGGCGTATTTTCGCCTGATCAGCGCCACCAGTTCGGGATCGTCCATGACCTGGTGGTGCAGCCGGTGCAGGCCATCGAGCATGGCGGCATGGCTCTGGCGGAAGGCGGCGCAGCTTTGCGGGTCTCCGGAGTCCAGCATGGTGCCGTCCGTCAGCACCAGGCGCAGCCGTGCCATGGTGTGATAGGTGTTCTGGGCCACGCCGCAGCACATGCCCGAGGAATTATTGTTGACTACGCCACCGATCTTGCAGGTGGCCTGGCTGGCGGGATCGGGACCGATCTTCTTGTTGAAGGGCTTGAGCGCCGCATTGGCATGGGCCACGATGATGGCCGGCCCCAGTGTGATCTGCTCGGCGCCCGGATGGATGTCGAGCTTGCGCCAGCCATCGCCCAGCACGGCCAGCACGCCATCGGTCACCGCCTGCCCTGACAGCGAGGTTCCTGCCGCGCGGAAGGTGATGGGCAGGTTCTCGGCCCGCGCCGCCGCCATGACGGCGCGCACCTCATCCTCGGAATTGATGAACACCACCGCCGCCGGAATCAGGCGATAGGCGCTGGCATCCCCGCTCCAGGCATAGGTCATCAGCGGGTCGGTATACATGAACCCGGCAATCTGCCGCCGGGGTTTACTGCCAACGG
>CAXBKI010000639.1:0-2017 GCA_963975955.1 uncultured Devosia sp. | reverse complement strand
CAGGGGACCCATGCCCAGTTGTTGGCATCGGGCGGGCACTATGCCCAGCTCTGGGAACGCCAATCCGGCGGTTTTCTGGATCTGAACACGCCACAATAGCGACTGCGCTTCAACCGGCGTCGCGCGCTGTCAGCGCGCGGCGCCACGCGCCCGCACCGGTTCGGGGTCCCACTGGGCGCGCTCGCGCGCAACCTGCTCAAGCATGGCATCTTCGCTGACCGGGCGTCCAAACAGATAGCCCTGCATCACGCTTCCCCCCATGGCCGTCAGCGCCTCGAGTTGGTCGCTGGTTTCCACGCCCTCGAACACGCATGAAATGCCAAGGTTCCGGCAGAGTTCCGTGACGGTCTTGATGATCGACAGGCTCGTCGGATCACCGCACATGTCGGCCACAAAGCTGCGGTCGATCTTGATCCGGTCAAGCGGCAGTTTCTGCACATGGGTCAGGCTCGAGTGCCCGGTGCCGAAATCGTCCAGGGCAATGCGCGATCCCAGCGAGAGCAGCGCCAGCAAAGACTCTCCGGCCTGCGTCATGTCATGCATCATGGCCGTTTCGGTAATCTCGAAATCGATGGTGCAAGGCGTGCCTGCCTGTTCCACCAGTGCGACGATCGTTTCGATAGCCGAGCCGATATCGTGTGCGGACAGATTGACCGACAGGCGCACGTCTCGGGGCAGCCTGGCCGATGCCGACAGCGCCTTGCGCAGCACGGTCCGGGTCAACTTGCAGATCAGGCCGCTGCGTTCGGCCAGAGGAATGAACTCGACCGGCGAGATCTCGCCCAGTTCGGAATTGCGCCAGCGCGCCAGCACTTCGTAACCCGTGGTGCGGTTGAGGGATACATCGAACTGCGGCTGGAACAGGATGTAGATTTCCGCGTCCAGATCGGCGGTGTGCAATTGATGCTCGATCCTTCGCACCTTGCTGATTTCACACTCGTGCTTCTGGGCAAATACCACTGCCCGGCCAGGGCATTCGCGCTTGGCGACCGAAGCCACATAGTCAGCCCGGTCATAGGTCATGTCGGCGGTGTCGCCGGTCTGCGACGCCGCGAGCCCGATCGAGGCCGACAGGTGGATATTGGCGCCGGGCAAGTCGAACGGGGCACTCAGCGCCTGGCACAGCAGTGTGCCCAGCTCTTGCAGGCCGTTCTCCGAGACGTCCTCGGTCACGATCAAGGCAAAGTTATCGGCTTCCAGGCGTGCCACGAATGTCCCGGCGGGTCGCAAGTCCATCAGCCTGTGGCCGGTTTTCGCCAGCACGCGGTCGCCGGAAATCTGCCCGAAGATCTCGTTGATCGATTTGAAGCCGTCCAGATTGATGCGGGCCACGGCCAGCGGCTTACCGCTTTGGCTGGCCAGATCGGTCTGCACGGCCAGCTGTCGCGTGAATGCGCGGTGATTGGGCAATTCGGTCAGCGGGTCGACATTGGCGAGGCGCTCGTTCTCGTCGGATAGGCGCTGTGTCTCGATCTGCTTTTGAGCAATGGCAGAGCGGGAGGCCACCAGATCGCTGAAGTCGCGGTAATTGCCCAGCAGGATGATCAGCATGACCACCGTGACCACCGCCAGATTGATGGCCATGGCGATCAGTACCAGATGGCCCATTGCCAGCATCGTCACGACAAAGGGAAGCAGGGTCAGCGCGCCCATCGCCAGCGCGGCCGCGCGCACATGCATCAGGCAGAACATGCACCCCATCGTGGTGATGCCACAAAAGAACACCACCTGTGACTGCTGATAGGCGTCGCCATAGGGCAGCATGGCGATTGTCCAGGCGCAAAAGGCCACCGACAGGATCGGCATGACGCGCATCATCCGCCGCAGGCTGCTGCGGGCGAATTCGACATTCTTCAAGTTCGTCCGCCCCTGCCACCACGATGCAATGCGCCATGTGCAGGCGACACAAAGCGTGGCGGGCACATAGATGGCCAGCAGCGGCGGCGCGACGCCAAAATGGGTGGAGGCCAGTATGAGCGTATTGGCCATGACCATGGCATACATCAGCGGAACTTGC
>CAXBKI010000638.1:0-2023 GCA_963975955.1 uncultured Devosia sp. | reverse complement strand
GGTGGTGGAGCCCGAGCGTGTCGATGGTGCGCTGATCGCGGCGCTCAAGGCGAGCGGCAAGACCACCTATCTGGCGGTGCATGCCAACCATCCACGCGAATTCACCGACGCGGCCCGGGCGGCGATGGCGCGGATGGCCGATGCCGGCATTGCGCTGATCAGCCAGTCGGTCCTGCTCAAGGGGGTCAATGACAATGTCGAGACACTGGCGGCGCTGATGCGGGCTTTCGTCGAAAACCGGGTGCAGCCCTATTACCTGCACCATCCCGACCTGGCGCCGGGCACCAGCCATTTCCGCGTCAGCATTGCCCAGGGGCAGGCGCTGGTGAGCGCGCTGCGCGGGCGGATTTCGGGTCTGGCGCAGCCGACCTATGTGCTCGATATTCCCGGCGGGCACGGCAAGGCAGATATCGGCGCGGCGCGTATTGCGGGCAGCGATGGACAGTATAGCGTGCAGGACTGGCAGGGCGTGGCGCATGTGTATCCCCCCGCCAGCCAAGAGGGTGAAGAGTGAGTTCGCGCAGACCAGGTGACAATGGCGGGCCACCGCTGGAGGATTCCGAGCGGGAATGGGGCCATGGCCCGGTCGGCAATTACTTCGAATGGAAGGCGGCGCGGCGCGCGGCGGTTGAGGACGTGCCCCATGAAATCGCCATGATGCGGGCGCGGCGGGCGGAAAAGCTGGGGCTGACCTACACGGAATACAGCCTGGAACTGCTCGAACGCGGGCGGTTCCTGCAGGCCGAGGATGTCGAGCGGATCGCCCAGATCAAGGCGAGGCGCGGCGTGCGCTACTAGGGCTGTTCAGAGCACGAGCAGGCAGAGCACGGCGCTGCCCCAGACGGTGAGCAGGAAATGGGTGTGCTGGGCGCCTTCGGCGCCGGCCCAGTAATGCACCCATTGGCCGCCAACCAGAAAGGCCGACCAGATCAGGGTGAAGCCGAGCATGCCGATGGTGGCCAGGATCCGGGCGAATTCGGGATCGAGCGCATTCAATGCCGCCAGCAGCAAGGCCATGGTGCCGGCCAGCATCACCAGGGCGACCAGGGTTTCGCAGGCAACGATGGCGACAAAGACCAGGCGATGGAAAGTGGCGGATTCGATGCGGTTGCGGCCCAGCGCGGCGTAGAGATGGGGGAATTCGTCGCGCATGCCGCGCATGGCCAGCACATCGGCCACCATATTGCCATTGGCGGCGGGGGCGCGGATGTTCTCCACCGCTCCCAGGACCAGCCATAGCGTGGGCATGGCGACCATGAAAAGCTGCACCCAGATCAGCATTTGCGGCATGCCTCAGTCCCCCGTTCGGCAAAAGGTTGGCATGGCTCCGGCGCCCCTGCCAAGTGTCATTGAGCGCGCAGGGGGCATGCGGGCGGATGGTGTGCCACCGCGCGCGACGCTCAGGGCATGCCCATCCGGGCCCCGGCGCCGGCGGTGGCGGCGCCCATCTGCTGGTCAGCGGAGTCGTTGGCGGGATTGCCCTGCATGCGGATACGCGGCAGGGCCTGCGGATACTGCGCCTGCAGGAAGGTGATCAGCTTTTCGCGGACCTCGCAGCGCAGGTCAAAGGCGCGCGGCGCATCGCGCGCCGTGACGAGAATGCGGACCTCGATATTGGTTTCGCGCAGTTCGGTGAGCTGGACATGGGCGATGTTGTGGTCCCATAGCGGGGAGGCCTGGACGATCTTCTGCAGTTCGGCGCGGATGATGTCGAGCGGCACCGAATAATCGAGATAGAGCATGACCGAGCCGATCAGCGAGGCGCCGTCGCGGGTCCAGTTCTGGAACGGCTTTTCCATGAAATAGCTCAGCGGCACGATCATGCGCCGCCAGTCCCAGATCTTGATCACCACATAGGTGGAGGTGATTTCTTCGACCGTGCCCCATTCGCCCTCGATCAGCAGGGCATCGTCAATGCGGATGGGCTGGGTGATGGCCAGCTGGATGCCGGCAAAGATGTTCTTGAGCAGCGGCTGCAGCGCCAGACCCACCACGATGCCGGCGGCACCGGCGGAAGCCAGGA
>CAXBKI010000637.1:0-2030 GCA_963975955.1 uncultured Devosia sp. | reverse complement strand
ACTGTCGATGGCGTCAGCCTGCCCGACATGATCACCTACGCCCTGCTGGCCGGGCCGGTGCTCTATTGGGATTTCTCCCGTCTGGTCAATGAAGTGGGCAATGCCGTGCAGACCGGCGACGTCGCCGTCTATCTGCTCAAGCCGCTGCATTACCCGGCCTTTCTGCTGGCCAGTCATGTCGGCCACTTCCTCTTCGAACTGCTGCTCATCGTGCTGCCCATCGCGGTTATCGTCGCGCTGACCTATGGGCTGGTGCCGCCCGCCAGCCTGTTTCATGGCCTGGCTTTCCTGGCCTATTGGGCCCTCTCCTTTGCCATGCTGTTCACCCTGGCGACGCTGGCCGGGCTGCTGGCCTTCTGGCTGATGACGGTGTTCGCGCTCGAATGGTTCCTGATGAGCATCATGACACTGCTCTCGGGCGGCCTGGTGCCGCTATGGCTCTTTCCCGGCTGGCTGGCCGCCATTGCCGGGCACCTGCCCTTCGCCTGGGTCTCCTATTACCCGGCCGCGGTCTATCTCGGCAGGCTCGACCCCGGCCAGGCCGGGCTGTACTTCGCCCTGGGCTGCGTCTGGCTGCTGGCCCTGCTGGCGGGCCTCGCCTGGCTCTGGTCGCGGGCCCGCCACCGCCTCGTCGTGCAGGGAGGTTGAACCCATGACCCGCACCCTGCGCCTGATCCCCCACCTGGTCGCCATCTTCGTGCGCACCAAATTCGAATATCCCGGCGCCATGCTGCTGGCCTGGTTCTCGCAGGCGACATCCTACGGCGCCATGTACACCGCCATTGCGCTGATCGTGACGCGCTTTGGCATGCTGGGCGGCTGGACCTGGTCGGAAATGGCGTTGCTGCTCAGCTTCCACCTGCTGGCCTATTCCACCGGCGCCTCGTTCAGTTTCACCCAGTTTCGCGCCATGGAAGACATGGTCCGCCTGGGCACCATGGATGCCATCCTGGTCAAGCCGATCAGCCCCTGGACCTACCTGGTCTTTTCCGGGCTCAATATCGGCTACACCGGCCACATCATCCTGGCTGTCGGGCTGATGGCATGGTCCATCACCCAGATTGACCTGGCCTGGTCCTTGCCGTCCGCGCTGTTCTTCCTGGCCGCCCTGGTCAGCGGCGCCATGGTCGTCTGCGCGCTGATGACCATGATCGGCGCCACGGCGCTGGTCTGGGTGCGCTCGCGCCACCTCTATTCGATCTTTTTCGGCTTCTGGGAGCTCGCCCGCTACCCGATCAGCATTTTCCCGCTGCCCATCCAGCTCATGCTGATCACCATCGTCCCGCTCGGTTTCATCAGCACCGTGCCGGTATCGGTCCTGCTCGGCAAATCCGTACCCCTGCTCGGCGATGGGGCGGGTCTGGCCTGCCTGCTGGCCGGGCCGGTCATGGTGCTTATCGCCATGGCGCACTGGCGCTGGTGCCTGCGCAATTATCAGGGCGCAGGCGGCTAAAGTATGAGTCGACAGCCTCAAAAACCCGCGCTACAAGATTGGCCATGATCCGCAACGCAGCAACTTTTTCGTTTTGGTTTAGCTATCCGCTCCCGGCGGAGGCTACCGCGCGCTTGTTCTGATCTGCCAAGATACGACCAAACCCGAAGCCAGCCGCCCCCCACTCGAGGCGGCTTTTTTGTTGGCCGCCTCCCCAGATATCCCCGAGGAGACCAGCCGTGTTAAAGTCCACCGACGATCTGCGCATCAGCGCCATCAAGGAGCTGACCACCCCCATAGAGGTGATGCGCCAGCACCCGCGTACCGACGCCACCACCCGCACCGTCATCAGCGCCCGCCACGATGTTCACAATATCCTGACCGGCACCGATGATCGCCTGGCCGTGGTTGTCGGCCCCTGTTCCATCCATGATCCCGCCGCTGCCATGGACTACGCCAAACGCCTCAACGAACTGCGCGGCAGGCTGGGCGACCGGCTCGAGATAATCATGCGCGTCTACTTTGAAAAGCCGCGCACCACCGTCGGCTGGAAGGGCCTGATCAACGACCCCAATCTCGACGGCAGCTTCGACATCGA
>CAXBKI010000636.1:0-2039 GCA_963975955.1 uncultured Devosia sp. | reverse complement strand
GTCGGCAAGAAAATCGGCAAGTTCGGCGGAACGGGCAGTCATGACATAACGCCCGACCCGGCCATCACCCCCTCCCGGCCTCTCCCATCAAGGGGGAGGGAGACGACTGAGGCCTTGACGGGCAAGATGGCGCCACGAGAAGCAAACGGGCTTCCCTCCCCCTTGTGGGGAGGAAATGAGGGTGGGGGTACAGCGCTCGAGCCCCGTGCCGATATCACCCGCGCGCCTCCCGCTTCAGCCGTTCGCAGCCCATCAGCACGCGCTCGGGCGTCACCGGCGTATCGAGCCGGGGGGCAATCGTGTAGTCGGCAACGCTGGCCACCGCCATCGACAGCGCTTCGACCACGCTCATGGCCAGCATGAAGGGCGGCTCGCCCACGGCCTTGGAGCGCCCGATGGTGGGCTCGGTATTGACCGACCATTCGGCCAGCCGGACGTTGAACACGGCGGGAACATCGCTGGCCACCGGGATCTTGTAGGTCGAGGGCGCCTTGGTGCGCAGCTGGCCCTTGCCGTCCCAGACCAGTTCTTCGGTGGTCAGCCACCCCATGCCCTGGACGAACCCGCCCTCGATCTGGCCGATATCGATGGCCGGATTGAGCGAGCGCCCCACGTCATGCAGGATATCGACCCGGTCGACGGTATATTCACCGGTGAGCGTATCGATGGTGACCTCGCTGACCGAGGCGCCATAGGCATAATAGTAGAACGGATGGCCGCGCCCGGTCGCCCGATCCCAATGGATCTTGGGCACCTGGTAGAACCCGGCCGCCGACAGCTGCACCCGGTTCATATAGGCCGAGGCCGCCAGCTCGGCGAAGGGCACGAATTTGCCGGCCGCCCTGATGCCGCCGGGCACCCACTCCACCGCCGCTTCGCTGCACTGGTAGAGCTTGGCGGCATGCACCACCAGCCGCTCCTTGATCTGCCGCGCCGCATCCCAGGCGGCCATGCCGTTGAGATCGGAACCCGACGACGCCGCGGTGGCCGAGGTATTGGGCACCTTGCCCGTACTGGTCCCCATGATCTTGACCGCGCCCAGCCCGACGCCAAAGGCATCGGCCAGCACCTGCGCCACCTTGATATAGAGCCCCTGCCCCATTTCGGTGCCGCCATGACTGAGATGGATCGAGCCATCCTTGTAGACATGCACCAGCGCGCCGGCCTGATTGTACCAGGTGGCCGTGAACGAGATCCCGAACTTGACCGGCGTCAGCGCAATACCCTTTTTGAGGATCGGGCTGCCTTCATTGTATTTGAGGATTGCCGCCCGCCGCGCCTGATAATCCGAACTCGCCTCGAGCTCGTCGACCACCCGCTGAACGATATTGTCCGTCACGGTCTGGTGGTAGGGCGTCACATTGTCGGTGTCGGTGCCGTAGAAATTGGCCTTGCGGATCTCGAGCGGATCCTTACCCAAAGCATAGGCGATGTCCTCGACCCAGCGCTCGGCGGCCATCATGCCCTGCGGGCCGCCAAAACCGCGAAATGCCGTATTGGAAACCGTATTGGTATAGAGCGGCTCGCTGCGCACCCTTACCGCCGGATACCAATAGGCATTGTCGGCATGAAACAGCGCCCGGTCGGTCACCGGCCCGCTGAGGTCGGAGGAAAAGCCGGCGCGCGCGCCATAAACGGCGTCGACCGCATGGATCTTGCCCGTATCGTCATAGCCGACATCGTAATCGACAACGAAATCGTGCCGCTTGCCGGTGGCGGTCATGTCGTCATCGCGGTCGGGACGGATCTTGCAGGCGCGGTTCCATTTCTTGGCGGCGAGGGCCGCCACGCAGGCAAACAGATTGCTCTGGGTTTCCTTGCCGCCGAAGCCGCCGCCCATGCGCCGCACATTCACCGTCACCGCATGCTGGCGAATGCCCAGCACCTGCGCCACCATCACCTGCACTTCGGTGGGGTGCTGGGTCGAGGAATAGACCGTGACGTCTTCGTCCTCGCCCGGCACGGCCATGGCGATATGGCCTTCGAGATAGAAATGGTCCTGCCCGCCGACACGCATTTCACCCTTTATTCTATGGGGC
>CAXBKI010000635.1:0-2040 GCA_963975955.1 uncultured Devosia sp. | reverse complement strand
GGCAATGCCCTTGGCGCGGCGCTGGCGGGCATGGCCGCCAATCTGGCCGGCTATGCGACGGCCGGCAGTGCCACTGCCATCCAGCACGCCATCATCCCGGTGTTTGTGCTTGGCGCCGTCGTGGCCGCACTCGGCCTTGTGGCCGCCATGCGGATGACCGGGCTGATCGTGGCGGGCCGGACGCCCAAGCCTGCCGGTCCGCTTGCTGCCTGAACGGGGCGCTGCCCGGCCGGGGCAGCGCCGGTTTCCGGCCGTCTGCGGCGTTTTGGCCGCGCCAGCGGGGGGCGGGCACCCCGCCGCAGGGATAATTAATGACACTGCGGCATTTATTCGGTCTTTTTAGGGTGCCAGCGGCGCGGAACAATCGCTTTTGATTTCAAGACGATAGCGGAAAGCCCCGTCGGGCGTTAACGCGCGCGTAACCACAGAGCCAACAATACTCAATGGTTTCGCAAGGTTTTTGACCAATAATGGCCTGCAGCATGAGGCGACTAGAGCGTCCGGCAGGCCAGGAAATTGGCGCGATACTGACAGCGCAGCGGAGTTACCGATGAGTGCACCACTCGAATTTGAAACCGGCGATAGCGGGCAAGGGTCTGTGCTGGCCCCTCCCGCCAATCAATTCGTCACCTTCTCGGCTGACAACAAGGGCTATGGCGTAGACATCATGGCGGTGCGCGAAATCCGCAGCTGGTCGCCAACCACCGAATTGCCCGATGGTTCCTATTCGGCCTGCGGCGTGCTCGATATCCGCGGCACCGTGGTGGAGGTTCACGACCTGTCGGCCATGCTGGGCGGGCAAAGGCTGCAGGCCGAGCCCGGGCACGTGGTGCTGGTGGTGTCACTGGGTGACACCAATGTCGGCATTCTGGTGGACTCGGTCTCCGATATCATCTTTGCCAAGGATGAAGAATTCCGGGCAGCCCCCAATACCGGCGGCGACCCCAGCAGCGCCAAGGTGTCTCGCCTGGTCCGCCAGGAAGACCGGCTGATCGCCATCCTGAACCTGCCGGCCCTGTTCCCCATGGTCAGCATGCACTGATCCGGCCTGCCCCGCGGGACGTCGGCGCGGACCGGGCCGCTGCCGCCAGCTCAAAGCGGCGGCGCAATCCTGCACGACAAATCAGTTGCCAGCGCCCGCTGCCTGACGGCTTCTCCGGCATCCACCTTGCGCAGTGCTGACAGGCGGCATGCCGGCTTGTCGGCTCGCTTCGCCTTGCGCCATAGTGCGTGCCGACAGGCAAGCCAGGAGCGGCGCAATGGTGACACGAGGCTTTACGGGGCGTCCCAGCCAGCCCGATCAGACTGACCGCATCCCGCCCGGTCAGCACCTGGTGGACTATTTCCCCGTGCTCTCCGCCGGCGCCACGCCCCGCATCGCCGAGCAGGACTGGCGCTTCACGCTCAAGATCGGGCCACGCCCGGTCAAGAGCTGGAACTGGCAGGCCTTCAATGCCCTGCCGATGACCACAATGGTGCGCGACATTCACTGCGTCACCACCTGGTCCAAGCTCGATACGCAATGGGAAGGCGTGCTGATCGACGACATCCTGGCCGATGCCTTGGTGGAGCCGCCCACCGCCTTTACCCTGGCCCATAGCGTGGATGGCTATTCCACCAATGTGCCTGTCGCCGATCTGACCGGCGGCAAAGCCATGGTGGCGCTCAAATTTGCCGGCCAGCCGCTCGAGCGCGACCATGGCGGGCCCGCCCGGCTGCTCGTGCCGCACCTCTATTTCTGGAAATCGGCCAAATGGGTCAACGGCCTGCAGTTCACCGAGCGCGACGAAGCCGGGTTCTGGGAGCTGCGCGGCTACCATATCTATGGCGACCCCTGGCGCGAGCAGCGCTATAGCGGTGACTGATCGGGCGCCGCCTGTTCCCGTCGGCGGCCTGGCCTGGCAGGATGCGCAACTGGTAAAGATCACGACGCTGACGCCGCGCATCAAGAGCTTTGTCTTCGCGCTGCCCCGCCCCTTTGCCTTTCGCGCCGGCCAGCATGTCGACCTGCGGCTGACCGCGCCCGATGGCTACCAGGCC